>JBBRXH010000172.1:0-4041 GCA_038248565.1 Peptostreptococcales bacterium
ACCTTGGCAGGCAACTGGGCAGAGAGGTCCTCAGCGTAGCAGGAAATTGCGATGGGCACTTTTCGGAAAAGGGTTATAAATTACTTACAACAGGATTTGGGAAAATATTCATAAGTCACGGCCATATGGAGGGTGTCAAGCATACCTTAAATACCCTGATCCTCAAAGCAGAATCCCTGGGTTGCCGGGCTGCCTTTTTTGGGCATACACACCGCCCTTATTATCGGGAACTTGAGGGCTTTTATCTTTTGAATCCGGGGAGTATCACCTATCCGGGACCTGATGGCCAGGCATCCTATGCTGTGGCTGAAATAAATAAGGATACCTTTTCGGCATCCATTCTATTCATCAGAGGTAAATGAAAATGATTAGAGGTAAAGGAATATGACAGGAAGAAGAATTCTACATTTAGCGATGTATATCATAAGGAAAATGCGGGATCCCTATTACGCCGGAGCACCGGCAGAATTGGCATTCTTTTTTCTTTTATCTATGGTCCCGCTGGCCATTTTACTTGGTGAAATGCTGGGAGTATTCTCCATCTCCATGAACTGGATCTCTACCATCCTGAGCCAATATGCTTCAATTGAAGTTGCGCGGGCTTTTAGTCCCTATATTACTTATCAGCCTTCCAATTCGATGAATTTGGCTTTTTTGGTTTTAGCGCTCTGGGCTTCTTCCCGCGGTCAGTATTCCCTGATTCGCATATCCAATTACGCCTATGAACATGGCGGCGTCAGTTACAGCTATTTTCATGAACGTTTCAGGGCTATTAAGACTGTGATCCTGACCCTGTTTATGATCGCTTTCAGTTTGATCATACTCATCTACGGTGAAGCCATAGTGAAGGT
Organism: Peptostreptococcales bacterium; assembly: GCA_038248565.1. Classification (GTDB taxonomy): domain Bacteria; phylum Bacillota; class Clostridia; order Peptostreptococcales; family Anaerovoracaceae; genus JBBRXH01. The sequence continues at coordinate 852 of JBBRXH010000172.1, forward strand.
GGTCGCTATTTATTTTTATCAGACCTTCGGTTTGACTTTCACCGTCCGCGATACCTGGCTCCTGCTGCGGTGGCCTTTAGCCTTTGGGATTTACTTCCTGATGATCAGCTACACCTATCTGGTCCTGCCGGCTGAGAAATTAAAATTTAAAGATGTCATTCCCGGCTCGATTTTTTCATCCTTGATGATTCTGATGGCTTCAATTATTTATGCCAATTATGCGGCAGGCTTTAAAGGCGCAGGCGTAATATACGGCAGTTTGACTTCCATCGTTACTTTGCTATTCTGGTTCTATGTTATTGGGTATATCCTGGTTATCGGCATTCAGCTGAATATCGCCTGGCAGGAAGTCAAGGACTAAAAAATCTGAAGGCTATTTAATGATGCGAACGGCAATAATCCCCTCTACAGAAAGGGCCTCTTTTAGAGCGGCTTCATCCACTTTTGAGTCCACATCAAGCAGCGTATAGGCATATTCTCCCTTGCTTCGGTTGTTTAAATCGCTGATGTTGATATTCATTTCGGCCAGTATGCCTGTTATTTTTCCCAGCATTGCCGGGATATTTCTGTTAAGAACGGCGATGCGCCCCTGAGTGCTGCAGATGCCCATCCAGCAGTCCGGAAAGTTGACTGAGTTCTTGATATTTCCGTTTTCCAGATAGTCCATTAGCTGTTCTACCGCCATTCTGGCGCAGTTGTCTTCCGATTCTCTCGTAGATGCACCCAAATGGGGTATACAAATTACACCGCTATGGTGAATCAATTTTTCATTGGGGAAATCCGTCACGTACTGCCTAACCTTCCCGGCGCTGATCGCATTAAGGATTTCTTCTTCGTCGATGATTTGATCCCTGGAAAAATTCAGAATGCAGACGCCGCTTTTCATCAGGTCAAACTGTTTTTTGCCGATGAGACCTTTAGTTGCTTCCATAAAAGGAATATGTAGGGTGATGTAGTCGCAACTCGGCAGACAAAGCTCCAGATTTTCACAAAAGCGCACCCTGTTTGACAGCTCGTGAGCCGATGAAAGAGACATGTAGGGATCATAACCGATAACCTGCATGCCAAGTTCAGAGGCAGCATTGGCTACCATAACACCGATGGCGCCTAGGCCGATAACGCCTAAAGTTTTACCTTGAATTTCGTGACCTACGAATTGACTCTTCTGCTTTTCCACAGTTTTAGCTACATCATGAGTTAAGGTTTTCGTCCAAGAGATAGCCCCGGCTACATCTCTGGCAGAAAGAAGGAGCCCGGTGAGAACCAGTTCCTTTACTGCATTGGCATTGGCTCCGGGGGTATTGAAAACCACGATTCCCTGATTTGAACATTTTTCTACCGGGATATTATTGACACCGGCGCCAGCTCTTGCGATAGACAAAAGTGATGGAGAGAGAGCAAGCCCGTTCATATCCTGACTTCTGACTAGTATCCCTTCGGCTTCATTCACGTCTTCAACCAAAGGGTACTGATCAGTGAATTTTTCCATGCCTTTGTGGGAAATTTTATTTAAGGCAGCAATTTTATGCATGGCCTTCTCCTCTCTTTAGGTGGTAGTGTTTTGAACTATTTTATAGTGCGCACAGAGATTATCCCGCTGACATTTCGCAGCGCACTTAAATCCTTAGGATTGATGTGGGAATCCACATCTATGAGGGTGTACTGATATTCAGCTTTGCTGCGGTTGGTCATATCGCTTATGTTGATGGACTTTTCGGCCATGAGACTTGTAATCTGTCCAATCATAGACGGAATATTTTTATGCAGCACCGCAATTCTTCCTGCTGAGCGGCAGATGCCCATTGAGCAATTGGGATAATTTACTGAATTGGTGATGTTGCCGTTTTCCAAATAGTCCATAAGCTCTTCCACAGCCATGATGGCACAATTCTCCTCGGATTCTTCCGTGGAAGCCCCTAAATGCGGGATGCAGATGACTTTGCCGTGACCGGTAACATGCGCATTGGGGAAATCAGTCACATAACGGTGAACTTTGCCGCTGTCCAGGGCTTTGATCAGATCCTGTTCGTTTATAATGGCATCCCTGGAGAAATTCAAAAGACAGACGCCGTCCTTCATCAAAGATAGCTGAGCCTGTGAAATGAAATTTTTGGTTTCTGCCATATAGGGAATATGAATGGTGATATAATCGCTGGTTGACAGCAAGATATCCAAAGTTTCCGACAGGTTAATTTTTCTTGAGAGCTCAAGGGCGGCTTTGACCGAAATGAAAGGGTCGTAGCCGATTACCTTCATACCCAGAGAAGAAGCTGAGTTTGCTACCATAACACCGATGGCGCCGAGGCCGATGACGCCCAGCGTCTTTCCTTTGATCTCACTCCCAGAGAAGCTGCTCTTGCCTTTTTCCACAGCCTGAGGGATGTCTTCGGTAAGAGATTTGGCCCAAGCTACGCCACTGACAATATCTCTCGAGGCCAGCAGCAAACCGGCAAGGGCAATTTCCTTAACCGCATTGGCGTTGGCACCCGGTGTGTTAAAAACCACAATGCCCAGCCCGGAGCACTTATCCACGGGGATGTTGTTGACACCGGCGCCTGCCCTGGCAATGGCCAGAAGGCCAGGGGAAAAATCCATCTGCGTCATATCCTGACTTCGCACAAGTATGGCTTCAGCCTTATTGACATCATCGGACAGGGCATATTGATCTGTAAAAAGGCTGGTTCCCTTTGAGGCTATTTTATTTAGAGCAGTTATTGTGTACATGGTGTTTCTCCTCAAAATCCCTCATAAAGGTCACTAAAGCTTCTACGCCGGCTACGGGCATAGCGTTATAAATACTTGCTCTCATGCCTCCGACGCTTCTGTGCCCGCCTAAATTGACGAGGCCTAGTGCAGCTGCATCTGAAATAAAACTTTTGTCAAGATCCGCTTTGCCTGTGACAAAAACCACATTCATTATGGAACGGTCCTGTTCTTCAACGGGACAGCTGAACATCATGCTGCAGTCGATGGCATCATAAAGCAGTTTTGCCTTATACTCATTGTTTTTTTGGATTTCGGAAATGCCACCCATTTTTTGAATTTGCTTAAAGACAAGACCTGCGATGTAGATGGCAAAGGTAGGAGGCGTATTATACATGGAACCGTTATCCACGTGGGTCTTATAATCCAGCATTGTAGGAATGTCCGCGTCTGCATGACCGATAAGATCATCCCGTAGGATAACGAC
>JBBRXH010000173.1:0-3980 GCA_038248565.1 Peptostreptococcales bacterium
GGGAGGCATACTGCTTTTTTTAATTGTTCCTATAGTATTAACCCTTTCTGTTTGGCCGATAACCGCAGCTCCAGGCAATGAATATGGTACAGGCACCTGGTTTAACTGGGTCAAAACTTATTCAGCTCTCGCTGGATGCGTTGGGTTTATGGCAATTCGTTATATCCCAGCACTTGCAAAAAAGCGGTGGGTTCTATGTTTTCCGGCGCTGATTCTGGCACTTAATATCTTTGAAGCGGCCATTCGGGATTTTCAATGCTTTTCCTACGGTGCATGGGATGGCGCTTATATCAATAATCTGTGGGTCATGTCAGGCCCGTGGAATATTATGAATGGCATTGCCGGATTACTGAATATCGTCATTATCTGTGGTTGGTTTGGCATTTATGTGTCTAAAGATAAAACACGGGATATGATTTGGCCTGATATGATCTGGGTTTATATATTGGCTTATGACTTATGGAATTTTGCCTACACCTATAACTGTATCGCTGACCATTCTTTTTATTGCGGTCTAGCACTTCTTATCTCCTGTACTATTCCATCATTCTTTATAAAAAAAGGCGCATGGCTGCAGCATCGTGCACAGACACTGGCTCTCTGGATCATGTTTGTTATGACAGTGCCCTCTTTTGCAGATCGCATAGCACCTGTGGCTACCACCCATAATCCGGCAGCGTTTTTCATTGTCAGTTTGATTTCTTTAATAGTGAATGCTGCTGTTGCAGGCTACCAGATTAATAAGATTATTAAAAAGAAACTCAATCCGTTTAAAGATGAACTATATACAGATACAAAGGCCTATAAACAGGTTATCGAAGAAAACGCCTAAATTAGGCAAACCCGGGGCTATGCAATTAGAATAATTGCATAGCCTATTTTATTCTATATCTTCCATAGCTGCATAGCCGGGCAAGTATTTTCTGAGCTTTCTGGCTGCCGTCGACTGGCTGATGCCAAGTGCTTTCCCTACCCTCACGCTGGTTTTATACTTTTTAAATGCATTCTCAAAGATAACCTTTTCATACGCATCTGTCATTTCGCTTAAAGACCCATCCAAACTGATATTTTTCCTAAAACTACCGACATCGATATAATCCGGCATATCCTGTATCTTTATCAGATTCCTTTTTTGGGTTACAACAAGCCTCTCCACCAGGTTTTCGACCTGCCGTATATTCCCCGGCCAGTTTTGCTGTTCAAGTACCTCAAAGACCTCTGGTGCTAGTGAGATATTTTTTTTATATTTCTTATTAAATCGTTCCAAAAAACTCAGAACAAGAGGCGTAATGTCTTCCGGCCTCTCTCTCAGCGGCGGAATATGAAGGGGAATTACATTCAACCTATAATATAGATCTTCCCTGAAGAGATTTTCCTTAATATCCTTTTTTAAATCCCGGTTTGTCGCTGCGATAAGTCTGAAATCTACATCGATTTTCGATAGACCGCCGATCCTCATGATAACCTTTTCCTGAATCACCTGCAAAAGCTTGATCTGGATGTTGTTGGGCAGCTCCCCTATCTCATCTAAGAACAGGGTTCCCCTGTTGGCCAATTCAATTTTTCCAAGCTTTCCCTTCGTATTTGCGCCTGTAAAAGCGCCTCTCTCATACCCGAAGAGTTCCGATTCAATAAGGCTCGCGGGAATCGTTCCGCAGTTAATCTCAATAAAGGGTTCATCTACCCGGCTGCTGTTCTGGTGAAGCATTTTTGCTATCATGCTTTTACCAACGCCTGTTTCACCGGTAATCAGTACATTGGCGCTGGTATCCGCAATGGTAAGTACCAGCTCTTTGATATCAGTCATCAATTTGCTTTTCGTGATCAGTTCCCTGTCATTTATCTCTCTCATCCGCAGCTGATTGATCTCTGAATTGTATTCCTGAAGAAGTTCATTGAGTTTATCATACTTTTTCTGCAGAGTTGTCATACCTGCAATATCAATCGAGTTGAAGCTGATGACATACTCGATATTTCCTGCGTCATCAAAGATAGGGACACCAGTTGTCAGAATGCTGTGTCCGGCCTTATTTTTTTGCATGATGGTGGCTTTTCGCTTTTCCTTCAGCACAATTGCCGTAATGGAGGGCTTAAAGATGCCTTGCCTTTCAAGTTCAAAGACGGATTTGCCAACGATCTCGTTCTTCATTACGCCGTAATGCTCTTCATAAGAATCGCTTACTCTGAGTACCATACCTTTTCCGTCTGTGAGGGTAACATCATTTTCCTTATCCATCACACGAAAAAGAATGTCCATTTTATTTTCTTCACCTTGAATACATTTTTCACACGATTGATTAGAATCATCCATTTCTCGCCCATCACTTTCATTTAATAGTCTTCTGGGTTATTTCGCGTTCCGCAGATACTTCTGCAGCTTTCTTACCACGCTGGACTGCGCTATCCCTAATTTTTTTGCCATCTGTGTTGTCGAAAGTCCATCCTTGTAAGCTTCCAGTATGATCTCTTTTTCATAGGCTTCCATTTTCTGTTTCAGCGTATACTTTTCTAGTCTTGGGAGCTTATTCAATTCTGAAAAAAGCCCCATCAATTCGGGTTTATCCACTATATCGTTTTTGGATATGAGGACAATCCTTTCGATGACATTCTTCATTTCGCGGATATTGCCAGGCCATTCATACTGGGAAAGCATGCCAATGCTTTCCTGGGTCAATACCTTGTTCTTACCGTAAATCCTGTTGAATTTATCTAAAAACAGCAAAGCCAGCATGGGAATATCTTCTTTTCGCTCCCGAAGGGGCGGGATGTGGAAGGAAACCACATTGATACGATAATACAAATCCTGACGGAATTTATTTTCTTTTAACCGCTTCTCCAAATCCTGATTCGTTGCGGTGATCAGACGAAAATCGACATCGATATACTCCGTGCCGCCTACGGGAATAATGCGCTTTTCCTGAACAACCTGAAGCAGTTTCTTCTGCATGTCCATGGGCATCTCTCCGATTTCATCCAAAAATAGAGTCCCGCCTCCTGCAGCTTCGATCTTGCCTTTCTGTCCCTTTTCTGAAGCGCCGGAGAACGCTCCCGAAACATATCCGAAGAGCTCCGATTCAATCAGGTTTTCAGGGATTGCTCCGCAGTTTATTTCCACGAAAGGTCCGCGCCGCCTTGAACTCTGGCTGTGAATAAGACTGCAGATCAGATTTTTCCCAACGCCCGTTTCGCCGCTGATCATTATGCTGGATTCACTGTCGGATATGATCTCAATCAGGGCATACACATCTTTCATCGCCTGATTGTTTGTAAACATACCAAAGAACTCAGACCGTTCTACATTTAACTTTTCGATTTCCCGGGAATACATGCTTACAAGCTCGTTGAGCCTTCTATACTTCTGATCAAAGTTTGATAGATCTGCAATGTCTATGGCAGGATAGCTCACCACATAGTCTATCTCGCCGCTTTCATCAAATATGGGCACGCCGGTAGTTAAAATTTCTTCACCCATCCGGTTTCTCTGCATAATCGTCATTTTCTTACGCTGTTTCAAGACCTGAGTGGTGACAGACGGCACAAAAAAACCGCTGGCTTCAAGCTCGTCCACCCTCTTTCCGATGATCTCGCTTTCAAGCACATTATAGTTATCCATATAGTTCTTGTTGATACAAATCGCAATCCCTTCTCCATTAGCGACAAAGACATCCGTATCCTTTGCCATGACTTTAAAAAAGAATCCCAATCGTTCATCGATAAGCGCTTGTTCTTTGGATATATCCATATAAATACCTATCTTTTCCTCAATACTTCCATTTTCAACATTGTATCAAATATTTCCCCAATAGGGAACTCATCCCGCATTTTACTGCCAAAATTTTTGTAGGATTACAATACATGTGTTACACCAGTCCAAAAATTGAAACGGAAAACTTCCAATTGTGTTAAGGTTAATTTACCACAACCAATCTTTTCACAAAGAAGGAGGCTTTCCGTATGGCAAGTATAACACAGGATATGAA
>JBBRXH010000174.1:0-3975 GCA_038248565.1 Peptostreptococcales bacterium
GATGGCTATGTATCCTTCGTCTGCGTTGACGAGAATGGCAATAAGAAGCCCCATAATATTGTCTTGCCTGAGCCTGAAGACGAGCAGGAAGCGAGACTTCGGGAAGTCGGGAAAAGCCTTCGATAAGGCAAAAAGTCGAATGGCCTGATATAGCATCAACTAAGCAACAAATACAAATTCATGAAGAATTTTATAGAATTTTGAACCGCAGCCATTTTCCTGGTGAAATTGGCTGTTTTCATGCTATAATAACTATAATATTTAATGATAATTAAAAGGAGCGTGAATTGGATGCTATTTAAGAATATTACGATCATGACTGAGAATTTCATCGCCCAGCCCGGCAAATTTGTGGGCATCAAAGGTGACAGAATTGATTATATTGGAGACCGTATGCCTGATGAGGATTTCGGAGAGCATTATGACGGCAAGGACAGGCTTCTGATGCCGGCATTCTACAATGCCCACAGTCATATACCCATGTCGCTTCTTAGGGGCTACGGCGAGAATATGAGCCTTCAGGACTGGCTGAACACTAGGATATTTCCTTTTGAAAACAAATTGACCGGACCGGATATTTATCAGGGAACCTTGCTCGGCATTGCTGAAATGCTGAGGTTTGGGATCGTTTCGACTACAGATATGTATTACCACGGAGAAGACATGGCGAGGGCTATCCTTGAGAGCGGGGCTAAGTGCAATCTCAGCGTGGGGACTGTATGCTTCGATGAGAGCGATTACAGCCAGCTGCCTTCCTGTATAGCAGCAAAATACTTGTTCGAGACTTATCATGATGCGGATTCAGAGCGCTTAAAAATCGACCTTAGCATACATGGAGAATATACCTCGACGCCAAAGGTTGTGGCGCAACTTGCTGAGTATGCCCTGGAAAGCGGCATGAGGATACAGGTCCATGTTTCGGAGACAAAAGCTGAGCACGAGGGCTGCAAGGAACGCAGAAACGGCATGACCCCGGTTCAGTATTTAAATAGTCTGGGGCTCCTTGGCCCTAAAACCACGGCGGCCCACTGCGTCTGGCTGGAAGGCGAAGATTCGGAAGTCCTTGCAGAAAAGAACGTCAGCGTTGCCACCTGCCCAAAGAGCAATCTTAAGCTGGCCAGCGGCATCTGCGATGTGCCTGATCTGATGGCAAAAGGCGTCAACATTGCCATAGGCACCGATGGGGTCGCCAGCAATAACAACCTGAATATGCTGGAGGAAATCAAATTTTTTGCCCTGCTGCATAAATGCAATGCCATGGACCCGACACTCATTACCCCTGGGCAGGCACTAAGGACTGCCACCAGGAATGGGGCTTTATCCCAGGGCAGGATGGACTGCGGGATCATTAAGGAAGGCTTTAAAGCGGATCTGATCGTTCTGAAGACGGATGAGCCCTACATGAAGCCGGCTCACAATCTGACTAATAATATCGTCTATTCCTCTGTCGGGACGGATGTGTGCCTGACTATGTCAGACGGCAAAGTTTTATATAAGGATGGGCTCTATCTGACCATCGACATCGAAAAGGTCCTATGGAATGCGGAGCAGATCAAGGATCGGGTCCTGGTCGAGCTTGCAAACAAATAAGTCTAGAAAATCAGGAGAAAAATTAATGAGAAAAGCAATCATCGGCGGCACCGGAGTCTATAGTTTAAAGGATAAGAAGGCTGGCGAATATCGTGAATCAGCTGGCAGAAGTATCGATGCCTTTTGTTTAGAAACAAAAACCGTGATTACAGAATACGGCGCCGTTGAAGTTGATATATTAAGAGTAGAGGGCAACACGATAGGCAGCAATGAAGCGGACTGCGGTGACCGCCCTGAAGATTCCATTGAGATCGTTTTTTTGGCCCGTCACGGTAAAAGCCACTCGGTTCCGCCCCATCTCATCAACTATCGGGCCAATATGATGGCTCTTAAAATGCTGGAGGTGGACGAGATTTACGCCACTTGTGCTGTGGGCTCCATGAAGCCGGCATTTGGCATCGGAGATGTGGTCCTATTAAAAGACTTTATCGATTTCACAAAGGCAAGGACTCAAACATTTTTTGATGGCAGCGAGGGCGGGGTTAAGCATGTGATTATGGATGCCCCGTATTGTCCCAACTTATCAAAGGCTTTCATGGATTATGCCGGCGACGGCGGCATTGGCTCAAAAAGCGACATCGACCTAAAAGGCGAAGCAATTTACGTCTGTACAGAAGGCCCGAGATTCGAGACGGCAGCTGAAATCAGCATGTACTGGACCCTTGGCGGCGACGTCGTTGGCATGACCAATGTACCTGAATGCGTTCTTGCTAAAGAGCTGGGCATGTGTTACAGTGCTGTAGGCATCGTCACCAACTGGTGCACAGGCATCAAACCCGAGTCAATAGGGCTTCATGATATCGGAGATGCACTGGAAAAGAATAAAATATTGATAACAGATGCTTTTATCAGCATTTTAATAAAGGAAGACAGACTAAATAATAGCATTGATGATGAGAAGATGGCGAAGTGCCGCTGCGGGAATTCGCTGATCAGTTTATAACAAGGAGGATAATCATGAAATCATTACAGCTTACCAAGGATTTGTTTTACGTTGGCATGCAGGATCCGGATCTTAGGGTATTTGATATTATTATGTGTACAGAATTCGGCACGTCCTATAACTCCTATGTGCTGAAGGGATCGGAAAAGACTGCGCTATTTGAGACCTGCAAGGTCAAGTTTCTCGATGAGTATCTGGAAAAAGTTCAGGAGATCGTCAGGATAGAGGATATCGATTTCATCATCATGAACCATACAGAGCCGGACCATTCGGGATCTGTTGAGCGGCTACTGGAAATGAACCCGAGCATAAAACTTGTGGGCAGCTCTGCCGCAATCAATTTCATCAGAGAGATCAGCAACAAGGAATTCAACAGCATAGTCGTAAAGGACCAGGACACTTTATCCCTGGGAGATAAGACCTTAAGATTTATTAGCGCACCCAATTTGCATTGGCCTGATACGATTTTCACTTATGTGGAGGAAGAAAAAGCGCTATTCTGTTGCGATGCTTTTAGCGCACATTATTCTTTGCCGGGGATTACAAACGATAAAATTCCATGCGAAGCAGATTATCTGAAGGCACTTAAGTTCTATTTCGATATGATCATCGGACCCTTTAGATCCTTTGCCCTAGATGCGGTGAAAAAAATCGAAGGGTTGAAAATCGATCTGATTTGCACCGGTCATGGCCCCGTTCTTATAGAAGGAAGCCAAAAGGTCATCGATTCCTATAAAGAGTGGGCTTTGGAAATCAATCCCAATAAGAAGAAGACAGTCATCATTCCCTATGTATCAGCTTATGGCTATACCCATGAACTGGCTGACAAAATTACTGAAGGCATCAAAGCTGCCGGTGATATCGATGTCAGGGAATACGATATGGTCTACGCGGATCAGGATCAGGTCGACACAGAGCTCTACTGGGCGGATGGTTTCCTTTTGGGCACACCGACCATCATCGGGGAAGCGCTGAAGCCTATTTGGGATTTGACGACGGAAATGCTGGCCAGGACCCATGGCGGCAAAATAGCCTCAGCTTTCGGCTCCTACGGGTGGAGTGGTGAAGGCGTCCCTCATATTATAGAACGTTTAAAACAACTTAACCTGAAGGTATTCAGGGAGGGCTACAAAATAAAATTCAAGCCCAGCGAGGCACAGCTTCAGGGTGCATTTGAATTCGGCTATAATTTTGGCAAGTCGGTTTTGGCCGGCAAAATCGTTGAAACTGTTGTTGAGGAGCAGGCCCTTAAAACCTGGAAATGCCTAGTCTGTGGAGAATTGGTCCATAGCTTGACGCCGCCTGCCAAATGCCCGGTCTGCGGAGTCGGCGCTGAACAATTCATTCTACTCGATACAGAGGCTACCGGATTTAAATCTGAAGCTAAAAGCAAAATTATTATTATTGGTAACGGAGCGGCCGGCACAGCTGCTGCGGAAGCC
>JBBRXH010000175.1:0-3969 GCA_038248565.1 Peptostreptococcales bacterium
CCTACAGAGAATCCCATGATTGCACCCATGAGCATCATGCCTTCGACACCAAGATTCAGATTCCCGGATTTTTCTGTAATCAGCTCACCCAAGGTGGCAAATAATAAAGGTGTACCAGCTATAATAGCCGCAAACAGGAAAGATGTCCACATATTACGCCACCTCCTTTGTTTTGAGGCCTATTTTGTAACGGATAAAGAATTCACTGCCCAGGACGAAAAACAGGATCATGCCCTGTATCATATCAGCAACCGATGAAGGAACCTGCATGGCAATCTGAATATAAGATCCTCCCTGCAGCAGAATGGCAAAAGCCAGGGCTGTAACGATAACAAAAGGCGCCTTAAGGTTGGCGAGCCAGGTGGTGATGATGGCTGTAAAACCATATCCGCCTGAAAGGGAAACCGTCAGAGTTCTCTCGATAGCTGAAGCCTGGATCATGCCTGTCAGTCCGCAAAGTCCTCCGGAAATAAACATGGCCGTGATCACGATGACTTTGATATTCATGCCGGCGTATTTTGCCGTGTCTACACTCTCTCCTACGACAGAGATTTCATAGCCTTTTTTGGTATAACTCATAAAAATGGTGATGATAATCGTTAATAGGATAGCCATGATCCAACCGATATGAATGCCAAAGACGCTTGGCAGAATCGCATTGACGTCAAAATTGGCCACCTTGGGGAATCCCTGAGAATTGGGATCTTTCCAGGGGCCATACTGCAGATAGGTCACCCATTTTAGGGCGATATAATTCATCATCAGGGTGAAAATCGTCTCATTGGTTCCGAATTTGACCTTGAAAAAAGCAGGGATAAAAGCCCAAAGCCCCCCCATCAGAATGGCAGCCACCATCATAAGCAGTAGAACCACAGGCCTGGAGAAATCATCAGAATAGTTCAAAGCGACATAGGTCGCAGCGAAGGCACCCATGATGATCTGCCCTTCGCCGCCAATATTCCAGAATTTCATTTTAAAGGCTACCAGAATGCCCAGTGAAGTTATGACCAGTGGGATAGCCTTGATAATGGTTTCCTTTAAACGCATCTCCGTGCCTAAAGCACCGATGATCATATTGCCAAAAACCTCTATAGGATTATAGCCTAAAACAAAAATAAATACGCCGGAAAAAACTAAAGACAACAGGATCGCCAGAAATCTGATGAATACAGACTGTTTTTTGCTGACATCATCCCGTTTGACTATTTTCAGCATGCTGCACCCTCCTTGGCCTGAAAGCCACCTGCCATCATAAGTCCAAGTTCTTCCTTGGTTACGGTCCTCGCATCTACAATGCCTGTCACCGTACCATCGAAAAGAACCATCACCCTGTCACATAATTCTAAGAGGACATCCAGATCTTCTCCAATAAAGAGGATTCCGACTCCCAGCCGTTTTTGCTCGTTAAGCAGTTCATATATTTTATAAGACGCCCCGATATCGAGCCCTCTCACCGGGTAGGCCGTGATAAGGACCCTGGGATTCGAGTCGATTTCTCTGCCGAGAAGGACCTTCTGAATGTTGCCGCCGGATAGCTTGCGTACCGGAGAATAAATGCCCGGCGTCTGAATATCCAGCCTTTTGACTATTTTATTAGCCTTTTCTACGATATGTTTGCGTTTAAGAAAAATGCCCGGCTGATTCTGATAATCCTTAAGAATCAGATTATGCACGATATCCATAGAAGCCACAAGACCCATGCCTAAACGGTCTTCAGGGATGAAGCCCATCCTGATGCCCAGCCGTATGATATCCCTCGGATTCTTACCTACAATATTGTCTCCGTCAAAGAAGATGCGTCCCTTTTCAACATGGATCAGGCCGGCAATGGTCTCGCAGAGTTCCTTCTGTCCGCTGCCTGCGACCCCTGCTACCCCAAGAATCTCCCCACCAAAAAGCTCAAAACTGACTTCGCTGAGGGCATGTCTTTTCTCGCTGTCAAAGACGTGGAGATTGTCCACCTGAAGCAGCATTTTTTTATCTGGCATTTCTTCTCTGCCAATGGCAAGATCGACGCTTTTGCCAACCATCATTTCTATAAGTTCACCGACCTTAGTTTTTGCAGTTTCCACCGTTGCGATGGTTTTACCCTTGCGAAGAACCGTTATGCGATCACTGATTTCCATGACTTCGTTAAGCTTATGGGTGATGATGACGATGGCGCAGCCCTGATCCCGCATATTTCTCAGTATGCCAAAAAGACGCCTGATTTCCTGGGGCGTCAGCACCGCTGTCGGCTCATCCATGATGAGTATTTTAGCGCCTCTATAGAGCACCTTGATGATTTCAAGGGTCTGTTTTTCCCCTACGGACATGTCATAGACCTTCTTATCCGGATCGATGTCCAGTCCATATTTATCCGATATATTTTTAATCTCTTTCGAGAGCTCTTTCCCTTTAATAAAAAACCCCGATCCCTGGCCGAGAATAATATTCTCCTTGGCTGTCAGGATATCGATGAGTTTAAAGTGCTGGTGAATCATTCCTATCCCAAGCCTGATGGGCTGTTTTGGCGACGAAAAATGAACTTCAGTGCCCTTGATAAAAATAGAACCGCTGTCAGGGCTATAAATCCCTGACAGCATGTTCATAAGTGTACTTTTACCGGCACCGTTCTCGCCGAGAAGCGCATGCACTTCACCGGCTCTAACCTCTAAGTCCACATTTTCGTTTGCCTTTATTGCACCAAACGCCTTTGAAATATGTCGCATTTCTATTGCCGCATGTTGGCCCATGGCAAACCTCCTGTTTTCATATATGTGACCCTTTTATTTAGTTGACTTTATTTCTTTGACTTTATTTCTTTGACTTTATTTAAGTGATCCCTGAACGCCCTTAACAAGATAATCCATCTTCCAGATTTCTTCGCGGGTCAGTGACTTTCCGGCTGCTACGACTTCTTTGCCGGTCTGGTCAAATATTGGGCCTGTGAAGATTGGGAATTCTCCGGCAACGATTTTAGCCTGTACTTCATCCACCTTAGCCTGTGCGCCTTCAGGTGCAACTTTGGTTAATGGCAGAATACCGATGTATCCGTCAGCCATAGTGCCATAATAAGACTCTGGCGCCCATGTGCCATCCATTACTTTCTGAATCTGAGCTACGTAGTATACGCCATGATTCCACACTGGAGCAGTCATAAATGCGTTTGGTGCGGCTGCGCTTGAATCGGAATTGTATCCGATAGCCCATACGCCTCTTTCTTCAGCAGCGATTTGTGGTCCTGTGGTGTCTACGTGCTGGGCAAGGACGTCGCAGCCCTGGTCAAGAAGAGCAGTTGCGGCATCTTTTTCTTTTGCTGGGTCAAACCAGGAGTTTGTCCAGACAACGCTAACGGTAGCGTCCGGATTAACGGACTGAGCGCCCAATGTGAAGGCGTTGATTCCGATCAGCAGTTCTGTGTATGGGAATGCTGCTACGTATCCTATTTTGTTGGTTTCTGTCTTCATACCAGCAACGATACCGGAAAGATATCTGGCTTCTTCCATAGCGCCAAAATAATTTCCAAAGTTGGTTTCATTCATTTTAAAGCCTGAGAAATGCATGAAAATTACGTCCGGATACTGCGTAGCCAGCGCTTCAGTGGCGTCCATAAATCCAAAGCTTGTGGTAAAGATAACTTTTGCACCCTGGTCGATCATGTTTTTGGCTGCATTAGTTACATCCTGCATGGTTTCAGGAACGCTTTCCTGATAGATAGTTTTAACCGCGCCTTTGTAATAATCTTCAAGATAGAGTCTACCTTGATCATGGGCGTAAGTAAAGCCGCCGTCACCGATCGGTCCGACATATATAAAACCGACAACCAGGGGTTCAACTGCAGGTGCTTCTTCTTTGGCGCCGCCGCAGGCAGTGAATGAACCAAGGGCTAGAATAAGAATGAGTAGAACTGCTAAAATCTTTTTCATGTGTTTTTTTCCTCCTCTTTTGATACGGTTAATAAAATTTTATATTATGATCCTTTATGGA
>JBBRXH010000176.1:0-3949 GCA_038248565.1 Peptostreptococcales bacterium
ATTTTGAGATGATCAACAGCGGCATAGAGGACGTAGCGGCTAAATATAAGAACCCCCGAAATCTTTGCAGCGGATCAGTCAGGCAGCTTAATAACAGGATTACGGCGGAGCGAAATGTCCGTTTCCTTGCATTTTCACTGGTCAAGGCAGAGAATAGATCTTTCGACAATTCGAAAGCCAATCAGTTGGACTGGCTTTCCTCACTGGGCTTTGATGTGGTTGACTATAAAAAAGTTGATTCAGAAACCATCGATGAGGCTGTAGACTGGTTTTCACACCATATCGCCCAAAATGACCTGCCTTCGGACGGACTGGTGCTGACTTTTGATAATCTTGTTTACGCAGAGTCACTGGGGTCAACGGCGAAATTCCCGAGAGACGCCATTGCCTTTAAATGGCGGGATGAAATCAGGGAGACGACGCTTCTTAAAATCGAATGGAGCGTATCACGCACCGGCCTCATCAATCCCATAGCCATTTTTGAGCCTGTCGAACTGGAAGGGACCACAGTAAGCAGAGCCAGCGTTCATAACATCAGCATCATGGAGGACCTTGAACTGGGCATCGGCGATACCATCGGCGTCTATAAAGCCAACATGATCATCCCTCAAATAGCGGACAACCTGACCAGAAGCGGCATGGTGCCTATACCTTCCGTCTGCCCCGTGTGCGATGGCAAAACAGCCATCAGACAGGAGAACGAAGTTAAATTTTTATATTGCCTGAATGATGACTGCCTGGCTAAACACGTTCAGACACTGACACACTTTGTAGGCAGAAATGCCATGGATATCGATGGCTTATCGGAAGCGACTATAGAAAAACTCATCGCCAAAGGATTGATTAAAGAGCTTGCCGATATTTTTCATGTCGCAAAATATAAAGAAGAAATCATGGAAATGGAAGGCTTTGGCGAAAAGTCCTTCAATAATCTGGTGGCGTCTGTCGACCGGGCGAGGAGGACGAATCCGGTCAGGCTGCTCTACAGTTTAGGCATCCCGACTATCGGACTCGCCAACGCTAAGACAATCTGCAGGAATTTTGACTATGACTGGTCCGCCATTGAAAAGGCGAATACTGAACAATTGGTCGAAATAAGTGGTGTCGGAGAGGTCATGGCAGAGGCCTATATCAGATTTTTTAAGGATGAAAAGAATAGGACGATCATAGAAGATATCCTAAAGCAGATTGAATTTGAAGAGATTGAGGCTTCGGGTGAGGAACAGATTTTCGAGAAGACGATTTTTGTCATCACAGGCTCAGTGGAACAATTCGAAAACAGGGACGCATTAAAAAAGGTCATTGAAGACAGGGGTGGCAAGGTCACGGATACGGTGACTTCAAAGACAGATTTCCTAATCAATAACGATCAGCTGTCCGCATCTTCTAAGAATAAAAAAGCCAGGGAATTGGGCGTGATTATCATTAGCGAGGAGCAGTTCATCAACTGGCTGAGAACCAGTATCAGACCCGCCTGACAATCGAAAAAAGCAAAAGAATATAAGCTTAAATATTTGGATTATGGACCTAAATTCTATTGACACGATGCGTGTATTATTATACATTGCTATTGTGTGTAGAAAATATTTTATATAAATAAATATAAAGACTTAAGGAGGTTCTGATCCATGGATCAAAGTACACTCTATACTTTGTCTATTATTGTGTTTTTAGCTGTCTATGCCTTAATCATCTGGGATAAGTTTGATAGGGCCGTTGTAGCTTTCGGCGGCGCTGTCATCGTCGTTGTACTTAGAATCATTTCCCAGGAAAAGGCATTTGCTTCTATAGACTTCAATACTATAGGTTTGCTAGTCGCTATGATGATCATCGTTATGATCATGAGGCGCACAGGTATTTTCGAATATATTGCCATCAAGATGGTTAAGCTTTCAAAGGCTAAACCTATACGCCTGCTTCTACTGATGTCCTTTACGACGGGCGTGCTGTCGGCGTTCCTTGACAATGTCACCACTATTCTTCTGATCCTGCCAATAACCATCAGTGTAACTGAGGATCTTGAGGTAAATCCGATCCCCTTTATTATTTCTGAGATTTTCGCCTCTAATGTAGGCGGAACAGCTACACTTATAGGAGACCCGCCGAATATCATGATCGGCAGCGCAACCGGACTTGATTTTCTTCAATTTTTGATCAATGATGCAGTCTTTGCGTTCCCGCTTTTATTTGTCACCACAGGAATCTTTGCTTTTCTATATAGAAATAGCCTCCATACAACGGAGGAAGTCAAGAAAAAAGTTTTAGCCATCGATGAGAGCAATGCCATAAAGGACCAAGTGCTTCTCAAAAAAGGACTGATTGTATTTGGTCTGGTTGTCATCGGATTCCTGCTGCATGGTATGCTTCACTATGAGTCTTCAACCATCGCTATGGTAGGTGCTGTTGTACTTCTATTTACCTCAGGGCTAAAATCAGAAGAAATTCTCATGGAAGTCGAATGGAAAACCATCTTCTTCTTCTCAGGACTATTTATGCTGGTAGGCAGCATTGTCGAGACCGGCGTTATATCAAACCTGGCAAATTTGGTTATAGATGTGACGGGAGGAGACTTCCTTTTGACGATTATGGCAATACTATGGGTTTCAGCTATCGCTTCGGCGTTTATCGACAATATTCCATTCGTTGCCACCATGATCCCGCTGATCATGCAGATGGGTCAAATGACGGATATGAACATCATACCCCTTTGGTGGGCTCTGTCTCTTGGTGCGTGCCTCGGAGGCAACGGAACAGCCATCGGCGCCAGCGCCAACGTGGTTGCCATCGGTATGGCTGAGCGCTATGGATACAGGATCACCTTCGGCAGCTATTTCAAGATTGCCTTCCCTGTTATGATCCTTACTATCCTCTTGACCACGGTTTATGTGTATTTCAGATACGTTGTTTTAAAAGTATAAAAGTCTGAATGCTAATTCGGGCAACATTGAAAAATATACCAGTATATCTTTCGCGGGGTGGAGAAATCTGCCCCGTGTTTTTAGAGGAAATGATATGATTATCTCAAAAAACGGCAAGGCTATACTCATGGCAATTTTAGCTGCTGCTTTATTTGGCATCATGATTGCCGGCGCCTACCTTGCCGCTTCGGATAAACACAAGCACCGACATATTCATACGGATTCGTTCCACGAACACAGGCATTCCCATGACGAAGGACACCATAATCATCAGCATGAGGATAAGAGCATAAAAGAGCATAGCCACAGTCCAAAGGAGGAAGATCTATGAAAATCGGAAAACTGGACAGCAAGCTATTAGAAGAACTGGTCTTTAAAAATATCACTTTCAGAAGACCTGAAGTCCTGGAGAGACCCGGTATAGGCAGAGACTGCGCCGTCATTGACTATGGTGAGTATGACTGCATTATGTCTACTGATCCTATAACGGCTGCTATCAGTGAAATCGGAAGACTTGCTGTGCATATTTCCTGCAACGATATCGCGACCCAGGGCATTGAACCTCTTGGCATAATGCTGGCAGTCCTTTTGCCGGAGTCGACGAGCCAGGAGCAGGTTGAGCAAATGATGATACAGGCTGGAGAAGCCGCAGCGGCGCTTGGTGTTGAAATCATAGGCGGCCATACGGAAATCACAAATGCGGTGAATCAGCCGGTCATTATCTCCACGGCCATCGGAAGGCGAAAGCGCGGGCTGATAGTCAAGACAAGGCCAATCAAGCCGGGAGATGTGATTCTCATGACTAAATCAGCAGGGATAGAGGGAACGGGCATACTGGCCTGGGATTTTGCGGATAGGCTAAGTGGGGTATTAAGCCCGGAAGAACTTGATGAAGCCAAGGCTGCCCTTGAACAGATCAGTGTGGTTGCAGAAGGAAGAATCGCTGGTCAGTTCGATGTCCTGGCGATGCATGACATCACGGAAGGCGGCATTTTGGGTGCTGTCTGGGAAATGTGCCAGGTATCCGGAAA
>JBBRXH010000177.1:0-3930 GCA_038248565.1 Peptostreptococcales bacterium
AAGATACAATTTCCAGCGAAATGATTTATAAGGGAAAAATCCTCAATTTGCGCAGGGATAGAGTCCGGGTGCATAGCGGCAAAGAGGCTTTCCGTGAGATTGTAGAGCATAATGGAGGCGTTGCCATTGCTGCGCTCACTCCGGAAGGGAAAATGGTCCTGGTGCGCCAGTTCAGGAAAGCAGCGGGAAAAGCCCTCCTCGAGGTGCCTGCAGGAAAAATAGAAGCCGATGAAACTGATCATCTTTTAGTCGCAATTAGGGAACTCAAAGAGGAGACAGGCTATTCAGCGGGACAAATGACTTTAATGAGCTCTTTTTATACATCCGTGGGGTATTCTACAGAAGTGATTTATCTTTACCGGGCTGAGGACCTTACGCCAGGTGCAACAGATTTTGATGAGCATGAGTCTATAGATATAGAAGAGTTTTCATTGGATGAATTAAAAAAAATGATTAAGACAGGAGAAATCTGCGATGCTAAAACCATTGCGGCCATTCTGCTTACAATTCAAGGAACCTTATCATAAGACCGGCTCTATCAATTTTGGACGATTTTCACTCGCCATTAAGCTTGAGAAACTGGAGAAGACAAATGGATGTTGTATTAAAAGAATTTGTAAACAGTCTCGCGACAGAAAAACGATTGGCTTTAAATTCAATAGACGCTTATAAGAAGGATATTTCTGATTTCATCCTATTTCTTAAAACGCGGGGAATCAAGGGAGTAGAGGAAGTCAGCAATACAGATATGGTTTCCTATTTGCTTAAGCTTAAGAATGATGGCAAGTCCGGTGCTACTGTTAATCGCAAAGTTGCTTCCATTAGAGCCTTTTGTACCTTTCTTTTTGCAAAAGGCTATATATCGGTCAATCCAGTATCAAATATCAGATCACCGAAGATTGCAAGAAAAAGTGTCGATTACCTCACAATCAAAGAGGTAGAGGCCTTGCTTGAACTTCCGGATAAGACATCAAAGGGGCTGAGAGATCGGGGGATTCTGGAATTGCTTTACGCGACCGGTATCAGAGTATCAGAACTCACGGAGATGAATATAGCAGATATCAACCTTCGCATTGGATTTGTTACCTGCACCGGGGAGCACGGAAAAGCAAGAATCATTCCCCTTGGAAGACCATCAAGGGCAGCGCTGGAAACCTATATTTACGATGCCAGACCCAAGCTTATTCACAATGAATCCAGCACGGAGAAGGCTTTATTTGTCAATTACGCCGGCGACAGAATGACCAGGCAGGGGCTGTGGAAGCTGATCAAACTTTATGCAGAAAAAGCAGGTATAGCCCATAAAATCAACCCGCAGATATTGAGAAATTCCTTCGCAGTCCATATGGTCCAAAATGGTGCAGACTTAAAATCCCTGCAGGAACTTCTCGGGCATGAAGATATAACCACGACGCAGATCTACCTGGAAGCTACTAAAAGCAAGATAAAAGAAGTCTACGACAGAACTCACCCAAGAGCATAAACAGATTAGCCACTATTAATAAAAAATGTATTGCAATTTGATAGACTTATGTGATAAAATCAACTCCGGTGTATTACGGACGGTCCGCTGGATAATTGAGTTACCAAGAACGTCTAGGAGGAGAGGAGGAATAACAGCAATGGACATTATTAAGGCACTTGAACAGGAATATTCCAAAAAGGACATCCCACAGTTCAACGTTGGTGATACTGTGAAGGTTCATATTAAAATCAAAGAAGGAACCAGAGAAAGAATCCAGATATTCGAAGGATTTGTACTCAAAAGACAAAACGGTGGACTCAGCGAAACTTTTACAGTCAGAAGAATCGCTTCAGGAGTCGGTGTGGAAAAAACTTTCCCGCTTCATTCTCCTAAAATCGAGAAGATTGAAGTAACGAGGCGCGGTGATGTTAGAAGAGCCAGACTATTCTACATGCGTGAGCGAACCGGTAAAGCTGCAAAAATCAAAATTAAAAAAGATAAATAAAGACAAAAAAGGACTGGTGCTTATCCGGTCCTTTGTTTTTAAGCAGGGAGAAGTTATGGAAACGATCAACTGGTATCCGGGGCATATGAAAAAAACCAGAGAACTGATTCAGGACAACCTTAAGACTGTAGACACAGTGATTGAGGTTATTGACGCACGCATACCGATCTCCAGCAGAAATCCCATCATCGATGAACTCATTAAAAACAAGAGAAGGATTATCGCGCTGAACAAGAGCGATCTTGCTGATAAAGGCGCAAACGAACTCTGGACAGATCATTTTAAGAAAAAGGGCTATTATGTCGTGCCGATGAATTGCATGACTGGTGAAGGTGTATCCCAACTCATGCGTCTGCTGAACACCATACAGATCGAAAAAAACGCGGACAGCGTCAGAAAAAGGCCTCTGAGAATGATGATCGTCGGGGTGCCCAACGTGGGCAAATCATCCCTGATCAATCGTCTGACGGGCAAGAAAGTCGCCAGGACAGGGAATAAGCCCGGCGTTACCAGAGGCAAGCAATGGCTGAATCTAGGCGAAAACATGCAATTACTGGATACGCCAGGCATACTTTGGCCAAAGTTCGAAGATCCCAACGTGGGTACCAAGCTTGCGTTTGCAGGATCAATAAAGGATGAGATCCTTGATATCGCTTCACTTTCGCTTGAGCTGATCAAATATTTGACCCAGTTTTATCCGGACCTGCTTTTGCAGCGCTTTAAACTGGAAAAGCTTGGAGATACAGGGCTTGAAACCATGGAAATGATCGCTAAAAAACGTGGGTTTATCCTTTCGGGAGATCGAATCGATTATGAGAGAACGGGACGCACCTTTATGGATGAATATAGAGCCGGCACCATCGGCAGAGTAACTTTGGAGAAACCGGAGTTTTAAATGAACGAGACAGAAAGACTGGAAAAACTTACAGACAGGCTTGAGGCCATGAAGGTTTACGAGAACAAACTTTATGATCAGGGTTTCCAATTGATCGCAGGGACAGATGAAGTAGGCCGGGGACCTTTGGCAGGACCAGTTGTAGCTGTCGCCGTCATCCTGCCCAGAAATTTTTCCATTCTTGGCGTTGATGATTCGAAAAAGCTTTCTGAGAAAAAGAGGGAAGCGCTGTTTGAAATTATTAAGGAGAATTGCATTACTTTTGGTGTCGGTATCGTAGATCATGATGTTATCGATGAAATCAATATCCTGCAGGCAGCAAAGCTTGCCATGAAGATAGCCTATGAACAGCTTGAGCCCAAACCGGACCATCTGCTGATTGACGCCATGACGCTGCCCCAGGTGGATTGCCCCCAGACAGGAATCATACAGGGGGACAGCAAAAGCGTTACCATAGCCGCAGCCTCTATTTTAGCCAAGGTCATCAGGGACCGCATGATGAAGGACTACCATGCCGAATATGGGTGTTATGCTTTCGACAGTAATAAAGGATATGGCACGAAATCCCACTATGATGGTATAAGAGAAAATGGACTTTGTCCGATACATCGCAAAAGCTTCCTTAAGGGATGGGTATAAGATTTATTATATGGGATTGACAATTTAGTTTTGTACTATAAAATGGAGTTAAGTTTATAAAGATAAAGACGATGATCAAGAGGAGTAATCAGGCATCCTTAAAGAGAATGAAATCCAAGGCTGTAAGATTTCATAAGGCGCTGAATGATGAAGGTAGCTTGTGAGTTTCCGGGCTGAATTAGCAGTAGGCACGGACGGACATGGTTCGTTAAAGAGTCGAGATGCTGTAGAGTTTTACAGAATTAAGGTGGTACCGCGGGTATTGATTCCGTCCTTTGAGTTGGACGGTTTTTTATTTTTTGACAAAAGATCGAAAAGCATACAAGAAATCTAAAGTTTATTTTAACGAAAAAGCAGGAGGAAGCTATAAATGGATAAGAATTTAGCAAAAACATATGCCCCAAAAGAATTTGAAGATCGGATTTA
>JBBRXH010000178.1:0-3906 GCA_038248565.1 Peptostreptococcales bacterium
ACAATTATTCCATGTCTTCATCCGATCTCACAGATATATATCATATACTGAATAGACAGACTGCCCAGGAGCGCAGAGATGTTAAGGGCTTATCCAAAGACAGGACTGATATAACTCCGGGAGCTCTGGCGGTAATAACCGAGATCCTTGATATGACGGGCACCTCGGAGATCAAAATCAGTGGCGCCGGCCTCAGGGAAGGGCTTTTTTATGACTGGCTTCTCCAGCAGAAACAGCCTGTCAAAGACGTCCTGAGCTTTTCCATACAAAATATTATGAGTAATTATGAAGTCAACCAAAATCATGCCAGACATGTTTGGGAAATAGCTCAGCAGCTTTATCTAAGGCTGCAGGATGACCTGACCATCGACGGAACGCGACACAAAGTCCTAAAAACAGCAGCTCTCCTACATGACAGCGGAATCAACATCAGCTATTATGACCACCACCGGCATTCCTTTTATAAAATTTTAAACAGCCGCGTCAACGGGCTAACCCAAAAAGAACTGATCATGGCTGCATGGGTAGCAGCCCTCCACCGCAAGGATGAAGTCAAAATAGAAGGACCTTACCGGTCTATCCTAAGCAATGAGGAAGTCCTGACCATACAAAAGCTCGGCGTGCTGCTTCAGATAGCGGAAAGCCTGGACAGAAGACAGAATGGCAACATCTATAAAATTCAAAGTGTCATTACAAAGAACAGCGTAAAAATACTTGTTAGCGCTAAGATCAGTCCAGGTCTTGAAATAAAGGATGCCCAAAATGCCGTTTCCAGCTTTAAAAAAGTGTTTAAGAAGCAGCTTCTTCTTGAAGAAGCCAGTCCAGAACTCATCTGATTTTATAAGGAGGAGGCAGTCATGAAAGAAAAAAAATATATCAATAGAGAGCTTAGCTGGCTTGAGTTCAATCATCGCGTCCTCTCGGAAGTGACTTATCGGGATAATCCGCTTTTTGAGCGTCTCAAGTTTGCCGGCATAGTCTGCTCCAACTTGGATGAGTTTTTTATGATTCGCGTAGCCTCTGTCCGGGACCAGATCGAGGCGGGGCTCAAAAAAGCAGATCCTTCCGGACTGAGCACAAAAGCCATCATGAATGGAATTTTAGCCAGCGCTCAATTAATGGTGCAGGAGCTTTATCAGAAATACAATCGGTCTTTGATTAGAGGCCTAAAGAATGAGAAAATCAGCATTCTTAAAAAGAAGGATTTGGATGCCAGTCAGCATCTGTTCGTCGATGCGTATTTTGAAAAGCATGTCTTCCCCGTTCTGACACCGATGGCTGTTGATACCGGAAGACCGTTTCCCCTGGTTTTAAATAAAAGCCTGAATATTGCGCTCCTCGTAGCGGGTTATAATGATAAGAACAATTACCATTTTACAACGGTCCAGGTACCGTCGGTTTTGGACCGGCTGATTGAGCTGCCGGCATCCGGCAGT
This sequence comes from Peptostreptococcales bacterium, assembly GCA_038248565.1. Lineage (GTDB taxonomy): Bacteria > Bacillota > Clostridia > Peptostreptococcales > Anaerovoracaceae > JBBRXH01. The sequence goes on from JBBRXH010000178.1 coordinate 1,437, forward strand.
AAAAGGCAATTTATTTTGCTTGAAGAGATGATCAAAATCAAACTGAATAAAATCTTTGTCGGCTATCATATTTTGGCAAAAGCCAGCTATAGAATCACCCGCAATGCGGATTTGAGCATTGATGAGGAAGGCGCTGAAGATTTGCTGGATGCCATAGAGGAATCCCTTAAACAACGCAAATGGGGCGCAGCCATACGCCTGGAAATCGAAAAGGATGTGGATAAAAGAATCCTGGACCGCCTTCTCTATGAACTGGAGATCAGCGATAAACAGGTGTATCTGATTCCAGGACCAATAGATCTTAATTTTCTTAAAAAAATTTATACCCTAAAAGGATATGATCATCTGCGCTATCCTCCGTTTAAGCCGGTTCTACAAAAGACATTTAAAGCGTCCTCTGATATTTTTGAAACCATCAAACGGGGAGACATCCTGATGCATCATCCCTACCACTCATTTCAGCCCATCGTTGAGCTTATACAAAGAGCAGCTTCCGATCCCAAGGTTCTCGCGATTAAACAGACCTTGTACAGGGTCAGCGACAATTCTCCCATTGTAGAAGCCCTGGTTAAGGCGGCGGAGAATGGCAAGCAGGTCACCGTCATGGTCGAGATCAAAGCAAGGTTTGACGAACAAAACAATATACAGTGGGCAAAACGTCTTGAGACCGCCGGCAGCCATGTTATTTACGGCTTTGCAGGGCTGAAGACCCACTGCAAGATATTGCTGATCGTTCGCAGTGAAGACGACGAAATCAAGAGGTATGTGCATATGAGTACCGGCAATTATAATGAAGAAACGGCGGCTTTATATACAGATATCAGCCTAATCACAGCGGATAAACATTTTGGAGAGGATGCATCAAATCTGTTCAACATGCTTTCCGGCCTGTCACAACCCCTGGATATGAGCAGGTTCAGCGTGGCGCCTTATAATCTGAGGGACAAGATGATGAAGCTTATTCAAAAAGAAAAGGCCAATGCCGAGCTGGGGAAAAAAGCTAAAATCATCATCAAACTGAATTCAATAGTGGACAGGGACATTATTGAAGCCCTCTACTCGGCTTCACAGGCAGGGGTGAAAATCGAGCTGATCGTCAGAGGCATCTGCTGTTTAAAGCCCGGCATGCCCGGTATCAGTGAGAACATCTCAGTCGTAAGCATCGTCGGCAGATTTCTTGAGCACAGCAGAATCTTTTATTTCTACAACGATGGCAGTGAAGACATTTTTCTTTCCAGCGCGGATCTGATGGAAAGAAATCTGGACCGGCGCATCGAAGTGATGTTTCCCATAGATGACATCAATTTAAAGCAGGAAGTCAAAGAGATATTAAAAACCACCCTGGGAGACACTGAGAAAACCAATAGGTTACTACCTGATGGGACCTATAAGCGAATAAATAGCAAAGGTAAAAAACGGGTAAAAAGTCAGGATCAGTTTTATCAGGAAGCACTTGCGGCCATAAGCCCAATAGTGCGATAGGAAGAAGGAGAATGCGATGAAGGATGAAACCCTATTAAAAGAAGAAAATGGTAATGTCAAAACAGAAAAGGTAAAGAAGGAAAAAAAGATACGCACCCTTTGTAAAATGGTCAAACGAGATTACCTTAAAAAAGATCTCCATGGCTATCAGGCCTTGGTTATGGATCCTCACTTTATCTGCAGCGACTGTGGAAGAGTCGCCAAAGAGAGTCAGCACCTTTGCAGTCCAGTGCCCATTACGCCTTCCCTTGTTGAGCTTGAGTTGACGGAAAATGATATAAAATAGTAAACCGATGAGATGTTGAGCAGAAACACTATTTAAATTTAACCCAATTTTCGCCGCCTTCTAATCTGATTTTAACATTCAGTTGTTATGATGAGATTAACCACAGAAGGAGGTGAAAAAGATGAAAAGATTAAACATATGTATCGACATCGACGGAACGACCACGGAGCCTTACTATTGGCTGGCAAGAGCTAATGAATATTTTAACACCGATATCAGGCCAGAAGACGTCACGGAGTATGAAATCTATAAACTTCTCAATGTTAAGGAAGAAAAATACAATCAGTTTTATGATTTGTTTGGAAAAACCCTCCACAAAGAGGCGAAAATAAGATTTGGTGCAAGAGAAGTGATCAGTAAGCTTTACTTTGACCATCAGATCCATTTTGTTACTGCCAGAGAAGAAAAAATGAGGGAAGTCAGTATTGACTGGCTTAAAAGACACCAGATACCCATGGATACAATCTCTCTTTTAGGCTGTCATTATAAAGTTTGCAAAGCTGAAGAGCTTCAGTCAGATATTTTTATTGAAGACAATTATGATAACGCTATTCAGCTTGCGGAGGCAGGGTTTGACGTGCTGTTGATGGATTGTACCTACAATAAAGGCATTCTGCCAAAAAACGTAAAGCGTGTTAAAAATTGGTATCAAATAGCGAGAGTGATTGAACGTTTAGCGAATCAGCAATATAGGGAATATAA
>JBBRXH010000179.1:0-3896 GCA_038248565.1 Peptostreptococcales bacterium
AGAGGGTGAGGGATTTATTATCGACCCCGGTTATAATCCGGACAAGTACTTAAAGCTGATTAACGAATTAAAGATTAAGCTACTGGGAATTATTCTGACCCATCATCATTACGATCATGTCGGCGCAGTGGATAAAATCCGTAACACAACCGGATGCAAGGTATATTTGCATTGGGGTGATGCAGGGATGTATAAAAATACGGTAGATAAGATGCTCGAAGAGGGCGATGTTCTAAGATTTGGCGACGAGTCTCTTAAGGTGATCCATACACCCGGGCATACCATGGGAAGTATCTGTCTATTCGCGGAGAAAAGCAAGGCAGTTTTTACAGGGGATACGATTTTTAACGTCGACCTGGGGAGAACTGATTTGCAGGACGGATCTCAAAAGCATATGGTCAACTCGATCAAGCAAAAAATCAGTTTGTGGGATAACGCTATAACACTCTATCCTGGTCATGGAGATCCTGCAACGATGAAATATGTGCGTACCCATAATCAGGAGTATCTGGATATTATGAATGCGTGAGAGATGAGGGTGCAAAAGGACGAAAAATAATCCGCAGCAGAGTATTTATAATAATTGACATAAATGTAAATATATAGTATGTTTATCCCAGTTCGAATTTTAGGAGGTAAAATGAAATTTGGAGACTGGGGAGAAGAACAGGCAGCGCGATATCTTGAAAAGTTAGGCTATGAAATATTAGAAAGAAATTTTCGCTGCAAAGCAGGAGAGATTGATATCATAGCACTGGAAGGCGGAGTTCTATGTTTTGTTGAAGTCAAAACAAGGAGCAGCCTTTCTTTTGGTTATCCTTCGGAAGCCGTCACAAGGCTGAAGCGGCTGCATCTTTTGAGGGCGGCAAAGTTTTATCTATTACTATACAACCTAACTGCAACTGAAACGAGGATCGATATTGTAGAAATACTAAAGGTGGACGGAAAAACCTATGTCAACCATATAGAAGATGCCATAAACTGATTATAAGCAGTCTGTGGATTAAAGGCCAAAATTTTATTCAGGAGGTATGGCAGTATGTTTGCTCAGGTCATCAGCGGATCCCTAAATGGCTTAGATGCAGAAGTTATAATCGTTGAAGTTGATTTGGCAAATGGGCTTCCAGGCCTTCAGGTCGTGGGTCTTCCTGATATTTCCGTCAGAGAGTCCAAGGAGCGAATCCGAGCAGCAATCGGGAATTCAGGCTATAAATTTCCTGCAAAGAGAATTACGGTTAATTTGTCTCCTGCAAACACGAGAAAAGAAGGAACACAATTCGATCTGCCTATTGCAATTGGAATACTGTCTGCATCAGGACTCATAAAATCTGAGTCATTCAAGAGTTTTGCCTTCATTGGAGAACTCTCATTAGATGGAAAAATCAGGAGTATTAAAGGAGCCTTACCGCTTGTTATAGGTTTAAGAAACAGGGGCATTAAGCAAATACTATTGCCACTTGCAAATGTCGAGGAGGCTTCCATTATCGATAAAGTCAGACTTTATCCAGTCTGCTGTCTATCTGAGATTATAGATTATTTTATCCACGGAACTCACCTTGAGCCTTATAGAGCAAAGCCAAACTCATCCCTCGAGATCACATCTTCTGAAGAAGACTTTTCCGAGGTTTCAGGTCAGGAGTCCATCAAAAGAGCCCTTCAAATTGCAGCTTCTGCCAGCCATAACATTCTTATGATCGGACCACCCGGATCAGGAAAAACCATGATGGCGCGAAGAATTGCTGGGATATTGCCCGGGCTTACTTATGAAGAAAAACTGGAAGTTACTAAAATCTATAGCATTGCAGGAGAACTCACCGGACAGAGGCCTTTTATTTCTAAAAGACAGTTTCGTGCTCCCCACCATACGATCACTCAAACAGCGCTTGTCGGTGGCGGCCGAAGCCCAAAACCCGGAGAGATTTCGCTTTCTCACCATGGCGTTTTGTTTTTTGATGAATTGCCGGAGTTTAACAGAAGCATACTTGAATTATTGCGTCAGCCTATGGAGGATGAACAAATCACCATTGCAAGAGCGGGCGGCGTGATCACTTTCCCATCAAAGTTTATGTTTGTAGCCAGCATGAATCCTTGCCCCTGTGGCTATTATGGCGATAGTACCCATGAATGCACATGCGCAATGGGCCAAGTGCGAAATTATATGTCGAAAATATCCGGCCCACTTTTTGATCGGCTTGACATGCATCTTGAGATTTTCCCTGTTCAGTATCAGGAACTCACGAGAGATTCCGCAGGCCGCACTTCATGGGAAATGCGTAAGGAAGTAGAGGCTGCAAGAAATATCCAGGTTAATAGGTATAAAAATGAAGCGATTTCATATAATTCTCAGCTTACTCCGGCTTTAATACGTAAGTATTGCAGCATAGACCGGGAAACAAGAGATTTATTGGAAAGCGCCTTTGAAAAGCTGGCGCTCAGTGCAAGGGCTTACAGTAAAATCATCAAGCTGGCCAGAAGCATCGCCGACCTGGATGGCAATGAACGCATCGCTTTGTCTCATGTGGCTGAAGCGATTCAATATCGCAGCCTTGATAAAAAGTATAGAGGAGTTTGAGAATAACGATGAGCGATAACCTTTACGATATCTGGTTCACCTCCATTGAGGGCATCGGGCTTCGAACGCAGTTAAAGATGCTGAGCATTTTTGGCAGCAGTAAAAATATTTATAAGTTGCCGAAGACTATGCTTTTAGAAGGCCATGAGGATTTAGAGAGGATAGACAAGAAAACAGTCGCAGCAATCCTATCAAAGGACCTGACCTTGGCAGAAAAAATTCTTAAAGACAACGAAAAACTCGGGGTTAGTAGCATTACCATGCAGGATGACAACTATCCAAAGCGTCTGCTGGATATTTATGATCCGCCGATCGTTCTATATTACAAAGGAGATATCCTCCAGCAGGATCAGGATTCAGTTGCTGTAGTTGGTGCCCGAAAGGCGACACCATACGGTAAATGGGTATCTCATAGCCTTGGCATGAAGCTGGCTGAGTATGGCATCACAGTAGTCAGTGGAATGGCCTATGGCATTGACAGCGCGTCCCATAAAGGGGCACTCGATCAAGGGGGGAGAACGATAGCGGTATTAGGCTGCGGACTCGACAGGTGTTATCCTTCTTCAAACAGACAATTGATGGCTGCTATTGAAGAAAGTGGGGCTGTTCTATCGGAATTTCCACCGGGCATGCCGCCCCTTGCCGCCAATTTCCCAAGACGCAACAGAATCATCTGCGGTATGGCATGTTGCCTCATTGTGGCAGAGGCGGGTCTTTCCAGCGGCTCTCTCATTACAGCGGAATATGCACTGGAACAAGGAAGGGAAGTCTTTGCCGTGCCTGGGAATATCAATTCAAACTATAGTATAGGGACAAATAAGCTGATTAAAGATGGTGCAACTCCTCTGATCAGTATTGCAGATATTATTTCAGAGCTGGGTCTTAAATCTGACGTCGAAGAAAACGGACTCAAAGTGAAGCTTGGACGTGACGAACAAATAGTCTATGAAGCCCTAAAGGAATTGGGCAGCACGACAGCAGATGCGCTCTCTAAAAAGACGTTAAAGTCTATCCAAGATATACATGCTTTAGTCACAATTCTTGAAATCAAAGGCATTGCAGAAACAGCACAAGGTAAAATATTTATTGCAAATTGACAGATGAGCCAATATAATCAGTTCTTATAAAGGTATTATTTTAAGCAGTGAGGTGCATAATGAGTGAAAAATCTCTTGTCATAGTAGAGTCCCCTTCAAAAGCCAAGACAATCGGGAAATTTTTAGGCAGCAAATATAAGGTGGTTGCTTCTGCCGGTCATATCCGGGATTTGCCTAAGAGCAAGCTTGGTATAGATTTGGACAATAATTTTGAACCCCAATATATA
>JBBRXH010000180.1:0-3894 GCA_038248565.1 Peptostreptococcales bacterium
CGGCTCTCCTCCGGGATTTTACCTTAAATTATAGCCGTTAAAGCTACTAAAGCACAACAAAAAATCCTGCTATTACTATAATACATTAAATTTGGAATATTCGGTCATAATTATTCTTCCCGATAGTTGCTTTATAGCTTTTTATTGACTATAATGAGAATATATATTCTAAACTATTCTTTTAGGGTGAGGGTGAACTATGGATACAAAGGTAATAGAAAGCTTTCTAAACAGAATCAGTTCAGTAATTACCAGTAGAATCGTTGAGGATGAAGATCAGATAAAAGAAATCCATATCGTCTCCGATACAAAGCGCAATCCCAAGCAAATTGCCAGAGATGTCGAGTCTGTGATGGTATCACAATTTGATCTTTCCGTCGACTATAAAATGATCAGCGTCGCTCAGATTCAGGGGGACGCCAGCATTTTAAAAAGCTGCAGACTAAAGCTGTGCAGCATCGAAAATAAGAGTAAACAAAATGTTTTCACCTCCACCATCATTCTTGAGAAGGATGGCGAGTTTTTTGAAGGAAGCAGCAGCGGTATAGCGACTGCCAACAATATAACCAGAATAATCAGCCTGGCAACGCTGGAAGCCGTAGAGAGTTGTTGTGGCCTGAAGAACATCTTTGCCATAGAAGAAGTTGCCCGATTGGTGGTTACAGGCAAAGAGACCATCGTAACCTATATTACCGCCATCGTCGGAGACCAGGAGATACTGGTTTGCGGTTCGGCGGTCACCGCCAAAAATAGTGGTGAACTTGCGGTGAAATCCGTCCTTGATGCAGTTAATCGTATTGTTTCCAGATTATTAAATTAGTATCAGACCGGATAACTCCGTTTAAGTCATATTTTTCACGAGCGAAGCGAATATAGCGTGCCTGAATTAGCGTAAGGCATAGTACTTCATAAAGGAGGCTATATTCGATGAGAAGAATTTTTATTGCCCTTAGCAGTATAATGGCTCTTGTTCTTTCTGCAGGTGCAGGTTTTACCTGGAGATAGTTCCCCAAAATAGGTATCCGGTCTGATAGCCTTATAGGAGTAGCTCATGGGACTCTCTAAGAAAGTATACGCTTACATAGCAATAATGACAGTATTGGCGCTGACACTGACTGGTTATATTGCATCCTCCAGTCTTTATTCTTTTCCGCCTCAGTTTTCCTTCTCCGGAAATATTTACTCCATACTTTTTGTGGTGATTTTCTGGTCTTTACTCGCTATCGTTTCCGAGTCGCTGACTATAGTCCTGCCTAACGGCATAGGGGTATCCGTCAGTTTTTCCATCTATCTTGCCTCCATCATCATCGGAGGTCCTCTACTTGCAATCATAGCTGCTTCCGCTTCATATATCTTCTCCGTCGTCAAGACAGAAGAGGGTTATTCTCATATTTTCAATACACCCTATTACAAGTCTATGTTCAATATTTCAACACTGATCATATCTTCAGGAGTTTCAGGTCTTATGTTCTCGTTTTTCTCCGAGCATAAATACGGTCAATTCCTATTCGCCCCGACGATGCTGACCGTGGTTGTTTATCTTATGATCAACAGCATGGCCATGTCTCAGCTGGTTTCCCTGATTTTTAAAAAGCCTTTCATTCAAACATGGGCTAATAACTTTAAAGGTGTCGCCCTAAGCATATTTGCGGTAGCCATGATCGGTATTATACTGGCCCTTGCCTTTATCAGCTATGGCCCTACGGCGGTTGTGCTGTTCTTTGGTCCGCTGCTGCTGGCCAGATATTCCTTTAAACTTTACCTGAATATGAAGCATACCTATATAGACACTATTTCGGCTTTCAACAAGTTCCTTGAAGCCAAGGATATGTATACCAGCGGCCACGCATCCAGAGTTTTAAAATATTCCGAGCTTATCGCCTCTGCCATAAACTTAAGACAGGATCGCATGGAAAACCTTAAAAATGCCGCTATACTTCACGATATTGGCAAGATTGGAATAGACGACAGTATTCTCAAGAAAACCTCAGGTTTATCCCCAGCAGAATATGCCAGCATTCAGGAGCATGTTAAAATCGGCTCTGAAATCATAGATGGTATCGATTTTTTAAAGGGTATTTCCAAAATCGTCGCCCAGCATCACGAAAGGCCGGATGGCAAAGGCTATCCAAATGGGTTAAAGGACTCCTCTATATGCCTGGAAGCAGGTATTTTATCTATTGCCGATGTCTATGATGCCATGATTTCGGACAGACCTTACAGAAAAGGTTTGACCTTCGATGTCGCTTTAGAAGAAATCCGAAAGAATTCCGGGACTCAATTTAATAAGGAGCTGGCAGAAGTATTTATCGGAATTTTGGAAAAGGAAAAGCTTGAAAACGAATTGCTAGAAAATGAGATGCTCGGCAAAGAAAAACTCGAAGTCGCAGCGCTAAATGCCCATATCGAAGTGGAACCGTCATAGGGAGGTTATTTCCTTTATGCTGATAGAAACCGTTGCTACCTCCGGCGTAGTTTTGCTTTGCCGGCCCGGGAAATTCGCAAGCTTAAAGCGGCTTCGAATAAATGGATGGTATTTTCTAATTTTATCTGTAGTGCTCCAAACACTATTATCCCGGAATGTTATCCCGGATAATTTCCATTATGTAACCATTTTTGCGAGCTATATACTAATTTTCCTATGTATTCTTGTTAATATTCGAAGGCTTTCCATGAAAATAATCCTGATTGGTGTAGTACTGAATTTCATCGTTATCGCTGCCAATGACGGGTATATGCCGGTATCTATAGCCAGCCTGACCTATGCGGGCTATGACGTATCTACCATCATCGGAAACCGGCTTGATACCTTCCATGCGCTTATTATGGCATCGTCGCCTTTTACTTTTTTAGCCGATATTATTCCAGTGCCGGAGCCTTATCCTTTTCCCAAAGTATTGAGTATAGGCGACTTTTTTATTATGATTGGTGTATTCCTATTTTTTCAGGACCTAAAACCAAAATCCCAGGCAGTGGCAAAGCGACCACAGAAAGGATCTGATTAAATGTTAAATAGATTAACGCAATACAAACTGACACTATGTCTGATTTTGATAGTGCTCATGGCTTTTTCAGTGACATCCTGTGGAAAAGCTCAGGAAACGCCGGTAATCGGTGAACCCAATGTTAATGAAGGAACTCCTTCCCCTGAGGAGATTCCGGCTGAAGTGGAAAAGCTCAATCCCGATGATGCCAATTCTGTACTGGCAGCTGTTCTTTCCAGCCCCTATATCACCTGCCTTGGTAAGACGAGACTTGAAATGGATGCGGCTTTTGGTCCCATCGTGGGCAGCGAATGGCTGGACGGTATGCTTTATTATCATAAAAATTATCCAGGTATGGTAAGCTATACAAATGCTGATGTTGACTATCAGGTCAAGGATACGGACACCTGCACAGTGGTCAATATACTGCTTATGGATGTGGTCCCTGAGATCGTCGGAAAGAGTCTTACTGTAGATGCCGGCATCTGGGGTGATAAAGCCTTAAGCTCTTCAACAGAAGGTTATGAGTATACCCTCCCCATTGAAAATGGATTTTTGGTTATGACTTGTGATAAAGACGGTAACATCGATGTAAACTCCGTAATTTTCGCAAAATTGGGCAAATAGAATTTAATAATCTTATTATACAAAAAAGATAAGTCAGCCACATTTCCTTTACGCGGCTGACTTATCTTCCGTTTTCAGTTGACACTTCTGGCGGAACCACCTTCCCTCTATACAGTCTTCCGAAATCTCACAAAGCTGTCTTTAGTTCTGCATTCTTATGAGTTACCTGTTACCTGTTACCTGTTACCTGTTACCTGTTACCTGTTACCTGTTACCTGTTACCTGTTACCTGTTACCTGTTACCTGTTACCTGTTACCTGTTACCTGGATCTCAAGTTCCTGC
>JBBRXH010000181.1:0-3887 GCA_038248565.1 Peptostreptococcales bacterium
GATTAGAATACGGATACCGAAGATCTTTGTAATTCAGATGATGTTGACTTATAGATATATTGGTGTATTAATTGAAGAAACAGGGAATATGATTACGGCTTATCATATGAGATCGCCAAAGCAGAAGGGCATCGAACTTGGTCATATGGGAACCTTCACAGGACAGCTCCTGCTCAGAAGCTTCGGCAAGGCTGACAGGATTTACTATGCCATGAAATGCAGGGGTTTTGATGGAGAATACAGATTTGCGATGGCAGGTAAACCCACCTCCGCCGACTGGATCTATACGGCGGTTTTAATCAGCCTATTTGTACTTATGCGCTTTGCGAACGTCAGCATCATAATGGGTAGCCTGATGGGATTTTAGGAGGAGCGACTTTGATAAAGATAGAAAAGGTAAGTTTTACTTATCCGGACGGACAGAAGGCTATTTCCAAGTTGAGCCTGAGGATCAGAGATAATGAGACCGTTGGCATTGTCGGAGCCAATGGTGCCGGAAAGTCGACCCTGCTGACACTTCTGACCGGCATAAATTTTTCTGAGGAAGGCAGCCTTTATGTAAACGCTATCCCTGTTTCCAGGGAAACGCTGAAAGAGCTTCGAAAGAATGTTGGCATGGTATTTCAGAATCCTGATGATCAGCTTTTCATGTCGACGGTATATGATGATATTGCATTTGGACCTAAAAATTATGGCTTATCTGATATTGAGACAGAAAAGAAAGTAACCGAAGTTCTAAAAGCGCTGGAAATTGAAAATCTTAGAGACAGGGTGCCTCATAAATTATCGGGCGGAGAAAAGCGCAGTGTGGCCATTGCATCCGTATTATCCATGGAACCGGTCATCCTTTTGCTTGATGAACCTTCATCATTTCTTGATCCGAAATGCAGGCGAAATCTGATTGGGATACTAAATGGGCTTAAGATGACTAAAGTCATAGCGACCCACGACTTGGATATGGTTCTGGATATTTGTGATCGCGTTATTGTGCTTAAAAAAGGTGAACTTTATGCCGAAGGTATTCCGGTGGAAATTTTGACTCAAGAGAAACTGATGGCAGATTGCGGTCTTGAACCACCGCTGAGTCTTAGAAACTGCCCGGTGCTCGCAGATAAAAAATGCAAATATGCGAATAATGATCCAATAAAGGAGGCGTTTTAATAATGAATTCCAATTATCTGAAAACTATTTTAGAAGGAGTAGCTGAGGGCGACATAAATCCTGCCGAAGCTTTTGAAAAGCTGAAAAACCTTCCTTTTGAGGACCTGGGTTTCGCCAATATCGATCAGCACCGGAATATCCGGACCGGTTATCCTGAAGCCATCTACTGTGAAGGCAAGACGCCGGAGCAAGTATCCCTGATCATCAGAAAAATGGCAGAGCACAACACGAATATTCTGGCGACCAGGGCATCAAGAGAGGTCTATGAATGGGTCAAAAGAGAAGTCCCTGATGCGGTTTATCATGAGCTTGCCAGAATAATTGTGGTAAAACGCGAGGAAACCCATATATCAGACAAGGTCATAGCCGTTATCACAGCAGGAACATCGGATATTCCCGTTGCAGAAGAGGCGGCGATTACCGCTGAGGTCATCGGCAATAAAGTGGATAGAATTTATGATGTCGGCGTGGCGGGTATTCATAGACTTCTTGCCAGGACGGAGAGGATCAGAGCTGCCAACGTCATCATCGTGGTAGCCGGAATGGAAGGAGCCCTTGCCAGCGTAGTCGGAGGACTTGTTGATAAACCGGTTATCGCTGTACCTACCAGCATCGGATATGGTGCGAATTTTGGCGGTATCGCCGCTTTGCTCACCATGCTCAACAGCTGTGCTACCGGTGTGGGCGTTGTTAATATCGACAATGGTTTTGGTGCCGGATATCTGGCATCCAACATCAATAAACTGTAATTAGTTTATAGATACTTAACGATCTACTAAGCATAGACAATTAACGATATGATAAAAAAGAGATGAGGGATTATTTTGGACAGAATTTTATACTTTGACTGTTTTTCCGGGATCAGTGGAGATATGACCCTGGCAGCATTGATTGATTTGGGGATTGATGCAGAAAAGATTATCGGCGAAATAAAAAAGCTGGGGGTTTCAGGCTATAATTTTTCTGTTCAAAAAACAAAAAAATATGGTATTACAGGAACGGATGTAGATGTATCCCTGCATGAAGACAACTTGCACAATGAGGAGGAAAGAAATCTATATGAAATCAGCCAAATCATAAGAGAGAGCAGTATATCTGAGAAGGCAAAAGAAATGGCGCTGTCTATTTTTGGCGAAATCGCTCAGGCTGAAGCTGCTGTACATGGAAAAGCCATCGAAGAGGTTCATTTTCACGAAATCGGTGCTGTTGATTCCATAGTTGATATCGTAGGGGTCGCTATCTGTCTCGATCTACTTGGCATCAAGAAGGTTTTTTGCTCACCGCTGCATGAGGGAACAGGTTTTATTGAATGCAGACATGGCGTTTTGCCAATACCCGTGCCCGCTGTAGCTCAAATGCTCTCGGGCAGTGGTATTAAACTGGTCACCGAAGATATTGCGGCTGAACTGGTTACACCAACCGGGATCGGCATCATAAAAACCCTTACTGAAGGATCTTCGCAAATGCCGCCTATGTCCATTGAGAAAGTAGGGTATGGTTTTGGGAAAAAAGATACAGGCAGACTCAACGCCCTTAGGATTTATATGGGCAATATGGATGAATCAGAAACCGCCGAAGACAAGCCGGAAACCAAAAGCACCAAAGCTTCCCCTAAAATTGCAGTTATTGAAACAAATATCGATGACATGACCGGAGAAATGCTGGGTTATGCTATGGAACAGCTTTTTTCAGCTGGGGCGCTTGATGTTTTCTTCACGCCGATTCAGATGAAAAAGAACCGTCCTGCCTCAAAATTAACGGTTTTGTGCGATATTGAAGACAAAGAAAAAATGGCTCGAATGATCCTCAAGGAAACCTCGACCTTCGGCCTGCGCATATATGAAACGGATCGCGTTGTTATGGAAAGAAGAACAGAAATTTTTGAAACCGAAGCGGGACCAATCCGCTTTAAAACAGGTACCTACGAAGACGTCAGCAAAACTGTACCGGAATATGAGGACTGCGCTAGGGCGGCAAAAGAAATGGACATACCCATCAGCCAGGTTTTTGACTTGATAAAAAAGAGAACTTAAATTTCGTTTAAAAACCGAATTTTAAAACGCTTTGAGACGGTTTCATGTGTTGACAATTGCAATGAATCAATTATACTTAGTTTTGGACTGTGGTGTCGGGACGTAGCGCAGCTTGGTAGCGCGATTGGTTCGGGATCAATAGGCCGCAGGTTCAAATCCTGTCGTCCCGACCACAAGAAACGTTGAAATTTTAAAGGTTACACGCCTTTTTGATTTCAACGTTTTTTCCATTTTCTGGATAAAAATCAAAAACGTTCACAAATAATTCACAAATATTTGTGAACGCTTTTTGGGCATTCATTTATGCAGAGTTTATGCAGGATTTTATGCATAGACGCTTCTCAGATATTTTGAGGTTGAGAGAACTGGTTGGATGAAGTGTATAAAAGATAGACACAACAATATGCTTTTGGTAAAATCATTTAGAGGTGATTATTTATGAATAGTTATGATTTTCTTGGCGAAAGAATTGATTCAATCGAATTAAAGTGTTTGGTTGTCAGTAAGGGTGTAAAAGTTTCAAAAGAGATTTATAAACGCTTCGCTAAAACAAATCGTATTGGTATAAATCCGCTAATGTGTAATTGTATGATTCTATCAGATGGTGTAATTGTGCAGTTAACCGATATGGGCTTTCACCTACAATACCTTACAGGGATTTTATCATGGAATAATTTAAAAATGCTAAAATAC
>JBBRXH010000182.1:0-3863 GCA_038248565.1 Peptostreptococcales bacterium
CTTCCAGATACCCCTCTTGCGTGAATCTGAAGCTGAGACTGCAGTGATTGCATCTCCCCTTGTCACCCCCGGTGATGATCGAACAATAGGACTGACAGGCGGGGCACTTATAAAGAACCCTTTCCAGATTTTCCGCAAGATTCCTGCCCTTAAATTTTATATGCTTGTCCGAACGGTTATCAGGTGACACCATCTGGAGTTCTTTTCTCATCATATCAGTAACCTGCAAGGCACTCATATCCTCATAGTCCTTGTAGGGCACGATTTTTTTAAATCTGTAGTTCAGACTCCCTTTACGGTCTTTGCCGGCCCATCTTGGGCTTGTCAGGTAACCGCCTTCAAGATTATAGATGACAATGGGTATCTTAAGGAGTTTTGCCAGCTTTCCGGTTGCTAAAGGGATGAAGGTCGTACTGCCGTTGAAGCTTCTGTTGCCTTCCGGAAAAAGACCTATGGATCCCCCATCTAAAACCAAGTCTCTGATATCTCGTATGGTTCTAATGTCGGATGCTGATTTAAGTATAGGAATTGGGCTACCTAAATAGGAAATAATCCTGCTGATCAGACCAAGACGAAAGATATGGTCGTTAGCGACGAAATAGATGGGTTCTTTAAAGCAAAGGGCGAGGAACAATGCATCAAGATCTGTGCAGTGGTTGGATATGATGAGATAAGGTCCCGGAATTGCACCATATTCGAAAGCCTGAGGAATAAAATTATAGCGCAGCCGTGCAAAGACATAAAAGATCGGCCGGACGATCGCAGCTGTTATTTTATGACGCAGTTTAACCTTCATCGCTCAGTTAACGCCTTTCCTTTACAAGAACTATTCCGAGTATCCTGGCGACAAGTACGAGGGTATCTATCTCATCCTTTACCCAGAACCTTCTGTCGCTGCATTCCTCAAATCCGATGAAGCCTGCGAATTGACCCTTGTCTAAGATGGCACATTCCAGAAGAGAGTGCACTATATTGCTGCCCTGGCCTTTATAAACCGTATCAGGCAGTGCCGAAGTATCTTCGCTGTAAAAAATCCCATCCTGGTTAAAATTATCTTTATAATTGGACAGGCCTTCGACATTTGTCATCTTGAAACTTTCAATATCTGGCTTTATACCATCGTTGCACCATTCATAGGTATAATTGTATTGAGGGCTTCCGGGAAGAAGCTCAAAGATGTATACTCTGCTGACATCATAAAATCTTCCGATGATTTCCATAATCAAATTGATGCTTTTCTTCATATCTTTTGATTCATATAGTATTTGGAATATATCCTGGGTGATGCTTTCCTTAGAATGCTTGACGGTCTTGATTAACAGGGGATCGTCCTGTTTTCTCGTCAGTGCGTGCTCCCCTTTTTTGATACTGTAGGCAAACCTCTCCCGTTCATGATTCTCATCATAAAAACCATAGGCATTCTTGCCGCTGTCCTTAATTTTATACAGTGCTTTATCTGCTTTTGCAAAAAGTTCCCGATAAGTTGTCCCATCACTGGGATATTTTACAATGCCGATACTGCATGAAAAACCTGTATCTGCCTGCATCGTTGCCGACATGGCATTAAAAATTTCGATAAGCGAATTCGCCTTTTCGAGAATCAGGTTATTGTATTTGATATTTTTGAGCAGAATCAGGAATTCGTCTCCACCGATCCTGCCAACGATATCTGTATTTCGGAAAAGGCTTTGAATCCTTTTGGACAATTCAGTCAGGGTTGCATCGCCATAAAGGTGGCCTGCAGTATCATTAATCGATTTAAAATCATCGATGTCAAGAATCAGCATGCCATGTTCGCCCTTTTTGCCGTCTCCATCAAGATAGTCAGAAATCAGCTTTTCCGTGACATTTTTGCGCAGTAGCCCCGTAAGGCCATCCTTTTGAGATTCGCTAAGAATATCCATCTCTTTTCTTTTGATTCTGTCTATATCAGTAATTTTTACGACAATTCTTCTGTCTGCCTTATCACCGATGAGTGAAACGGTATTTTGGATCCAGAAGTACGTGCCATTATTAGCCCTGGCTCTGGCCTCGCAGGTTGCACCGAATTGTCCTTTTTGGCTACCTTTCCTAACAATTGCTGGAGAAAAGGCTTTTTCGAATTCGCCGAAATCCTCGGGATGGATCAACTCTTTGGCCAATAAAAAAGCGTCCTGATAGGTTTTTGGGGGCTCCTTGCCGAAAAACTCTCTCCATTTTATAGGACTTGTTGCGATTTCATCCGTAGCACTATTAAAACTAAAGGTCAAGTCATTGGACGTAGAAAGTGCTAAATTATACTGTGCTTCTTTTTTATCAAGCTCTTCTGATATTTTAGCCAAGTTGTCCTTGTCTTCTTCATAGGCATCCATAAGACTATTGAAGGCTATGGCCAGATCACCTATTTCGTTTTTCCGGACATAAAAAAGTCTACCCTTTTTATCTCCTTTTTTTACCCGTTGTATCTCCCTGGTCAATTGAGTAATAGGATCAAAAATAAGCTTTCCGGCAACGATACTTGCTACAAAGGATAATGCCAGCACGATCATCATCCATGCAATGCAAAGGGGCATAAGAGAATTCAAATCACTTCCCGAAATCTGAGGCAACAGAAGGCGATGAAGAATAAAATACATGACAATAATTTGAGATAAGGGAAATACCATTAATAATACTACGAGCGTGGCTCTTAACTTCATGCTGTTTCTCCTAAATCAATTTATATTTGGCAGGTTAGACTACATGCATAATTTTATATGCAGGCCTTTACAATGTCAATTAATCTCTTACATCTATAATGCTTTTATATTTGTAGAATTTTCGGTCACCGATTTCCCAAAGATAAAGAGAGGCAAGAGTACCGTTCGGAGTATATCGCACTGCAATTTGATCAAAAGCATCTTTACTCAGGTACTCACTAAAGCCATATAGCCAGGTCATGCCCTTTCGGATACCAAGGTCGCCATAGCTCAGAACATTTTTGCGCCCTAGGGAGAAAATCAGGAACATCTCTGCAGTCCAACGGCCTACGCCCTTGATGTCTATTAGTTCTGCCGTTATTGCCTCATCATCCTTTTTATGCATATTCCTCAAATCCAGCTTTCCGGAAAGTACAGCTTCAGAGACATTTTTGATATACCGGACCTTACTATTTGAAAGCCCAATTTCTCTAAGCCTCTCAGAGGTCATATCCCTTACTGCATAGGCATTCATATCGGGTATTAACGCCTCTAATTTTTTCCATATTGCCTCTGCTGCCTTATTGGCCAATTGCTGTGAGACGATACTGCTGACGAGCGCCCCAAAATGGTCGGGGGTATAGTGTCTCTCGACCCTGCCAATCTTCTCAATAAGGAGCTTCATCGAAGGATCGGAATTTTTCAGCTGCTCTACTTCCTCATTAGTGAAGATAAATTCTTTATAATTCATTGCCTTATAGGTTCCCTTCGTAAACAAAATTGAGATGCTTTCTCGCTATAGCCGATATCTCATGAATAGTCTCGACCGGTGTCTGTGCTTTGTCCGTCATTCTGTATCTTGGGAAAAACCGCGATATATGAAGTGGTATATCTTTATCTATTGCAGCCAGCCAGGAAGAGATCGCTTCCATTTCTTCAGGGCTATCATTCTGATCCGGTATGATCAAAGTTGTTATTTCAACATGGCACGACTTTTTTGCCAGCAGGATACTGCGCTTTACCGGCTCAAGCTGCCCGCCTATTTTACTGTAAAAAAGCTGAGAAAAGCTTTTCAGGTCGATGTTCAAGGCATCAATATATGGCAGCAGCTCCATCAGAGGCTTTTCACAGATAAATCCATTGGTGACAAGCACTATTTTAAGATTATTCGAGCGGGCATACTTTGCGCAGTCCAGCACATACTCA
>JBBRXH010000183.1:0-3851 GCA_038248565.1 Peptostreptococcales bacterium
CTGGCTTTCCTTGTGGCCGCAATCCTTCTTTATAGGGAGTTTGGACACCTTGATGATAAGCATGAAAATAGCCCTTATTTATAACTGTCCATATAATCCTGTTTCAGCTTTTTAATTTTCTGGGCGCTGAGAGGGTCTTCTTTTATAAGCATGCTTACAGTGAAAAATACAGCGAAGTTGACTATAAGACCAAGGGCGCCTGCATAAGATGAATTTAACTGCATGCCATAAGTCAGAAAGACTAATATACTGATTCCGGAAACGAGACCGGCGATGGCGCCTTTTGCGCTTGATTTATGCCAGAAAAGTGCACCGACTGCCGGCACACAAACTTGAGCAGTACCGCTAAGGGCTATCAGACCAGTCTGCACGATTAAACTGGGAGACTGGATCAGAAGCAAATAGGCGGTAATAGAAAAGAGCACAACAGCCCATCTGCCTACACTGACCAGGGACCTGTCGGAAATGGATTTGTGAATATATTTTTTATGAATATCAATGGAATAGATGGCTGATATGGCATGGATCTGAGAATTGGCAGTGGATAAAGCAGCTGCGGCTCCGCAGCAGAAGATTATCGTACCGAGCCAAACCGGCGCATGGTTGATTAGGAGCATAGGCATGATGATATCTGGTCGCGTTAAGTTAGGCTCCAGCAATATTCCGGAATAACCGGTAAGTACAGAGCCCATATAGGCGATAGCAGTTAAGCTCAGCAGAAAAGGCATTATGCTAAAGGACTTGTGCTTTTCTGCAGCGTACATGCGGATCCAAAGCTGCGGGCCCATCAGGGCGCCTAGGGGCGTCATAATAAACATACATACCCAGAGCAGATAACCGGAGCTGCCATTAGGGCCTGGAAGTGTAAGATAATGCGGGTCGATTTTTTCAACGGCCTGAAAGAGATAGGCAATGCCTCCAGCTTTATAGGAAAGATAAAGACCGCCCGTAAGCATGCCGAAAAAAATCAGAACGCTGTAAAAAATATCCGCCCAGGCAACAGCTCTAAGGCCTCCGGCCCAAAGATAGATGATAATAACCAGATAAAAGACAAGGCCGCTGACCCGCCAGGGAATAGCCCCTTGAGAAGCAACTTCGATGAGGTAGGCGCCTCCAGATAGCTGAATCTGGAGATACGGCATGGTAAAGAAAAGCATGATCACAGTGATCAGCGTACTTAAAACTTTAGAATTATAAATATCACGAAAGAAGTCTGAAGGGGTAATATATTTACCTCTTTTTCCATAAAACCATATTCTTTTTCCGATCAGGTAAAAAAGCACGCCGAATACTATATTCCAGGCTATTGCCGTCAGATAGACCGGTCCTCTTGTATAAAAATAGGAAGTGGAACCAAGAAAAGCAAAGGAACTCCACCAGGTGGCATAAACCGTGAAAAAAAGGACTAAGGTAGGCATTTTTCTGCTATGCACGAAGAAATCTTCAACCGTGGTTAAAGAAGACTTTTTAGACAAATCTCCGATCCAAAGAGGGATAAAGGTAAAAATAAAAATGATGGCTAAGGTGGATGCAGGAATTTCCAAAAGAGCAATCTCCTAACTTTTTATCTTATAATTCTTTTATCACATAATGCTGTGGTTAAATTTATAACCCACCCCACGCACGCTGATGATATATTTGGGGTTATTAGGATTTGTTTCAATCTTTTTTCTAAGATTGCTGATATAGACCATGATGGTCCGGGAATCTCCGCCAAGGCTTTCGGTCTTCCAAACCATTTCAAAAAGCTGATCCATGCTATAGATCCTCTTAGGATTTTTAATCAGGATTTTGAGTAGTTCAAATTCTTTTGCCGTTAAAGTCACCGGTTTATTATCCGAGAATATTTCTCTGCTTGAAAAGTTAACTTTTAGACCCGGCAAATTGTAGAGATCTTCCTCTTCTTCCGCTGCTGATGTGATGCGTACCCGTCTCAAGTGCGCCTTGACCCTGGCGATCAGTTCTCCGGGGAGAAAGGGTTTCGTCATGTAATCATCGCCGCCGACGGAAAGGGAAATAATCTTGTCGATTTCTTCAGACTTGCAGCTTAAAAAAATGATGGGCATTTGGTATTTTTTTCTGATTTCAAGACAGAGATCAATGCCATCAGTTTCAGCAAGCATAACATCTAAAATGATCAGATCTGGTTTATCTTCGGCAATTTTTTTTAAGGCTGATTCATAGTCAAAGGCAGCGGTGGATATGAAACCTTCCTTTGAAAGGTATGAACCTATCAGTGTGCTGATGTCCTTATCATCATCGATGATCAGGATTTTTTCTTTTGCCACGGAAATCCCTCCTTCTGATTGTCTTTGTAAATTGGCAGGGAGAAGCTGAATGTGCTTCCTTTGCCTGGAATGCTTCTTACGGTAATACTACCGCCATGGGCATCAATGATTTCCTTTGAAATAGCAAGACCCAGTCCGCTGCCGCGCTTTCCGTTTACCGGGGAGTAATTTGAGCTCCTGTAAAATTTCTGGAAAACCTGCACCTGTTCATTTACCGGGATGCCAATGCCATTGTCAGTAATGCTGAGGGTGACAAGCCCATTCTTTACGTCCGCAGCACAGGAGATCTCGATAGTACCCATAGGTTTAGTGAATTTAATGGCATTGAACAGTATATTAGAAAATACGGTTTCGATTCTTTCAGGATCCGCAATGAGGTCACATTTGATACTATTGATTTTATCCAGATCCGCTTTCAGGATCAAATTTGCATTTTTCACATCATAGGAATATTTATAAATCAGGCTATCGATGTAATCGGAAAAAGCGAGTTGCATGAACTTGAAATCAAACTGCTTAGTTTCAAGCTGGGAAAGCTGATGCAGGTCCTCTGTCAGCCGCTGAAGCGTCAGAGACTTTGAATAAATAAGATCAACAGCATAATTCTTTTCCTCTTCATCAGTTATAGTGCCATCCTTTATCGCACTGATATAGCCAAGAATCGAGGTCATAGGCGTCTTAAGTTCATGAGAGATGTAGGACAAAAATGTCTCCATACTCAGTTTGGATTTTTTGAGTGAATCCTCCATTTTTTTTCGCCTGGTAATATCTCTGATCACACCATCAATAGCAATGATGGTATCTCCATCCATAATAGCAGAATTATGAAATTCGAGCCAGATGATATTTCCCTCTTTGGTATACCATCTTAGGATCTGAAGCTGCGGAATGCTTTTAACAACCTTGACATCATCTGGGAAAAGGCTCCTTGCCTTATTTTGATCGTCCTCATGGGTTATTTCCACATGGAGTTTTGGATTCACATAGAATTCATTTGGGGTATAGCCCATGATGCTTTCGATGGAGGGGCTGATATAGGAGAAACATGGAAATGGAAGCATCTGATAATAGAAAACGATATCCCTGGCATTATCAGCCATAATCCTGAAAAGCTTTTCCTTTACAAAAAATTCCTTTTTCATTTTTGACAGATAAATGAGCAATATACAGAAATTCAAGGTGTTTGACATGAGCACCTCGATGAGATAAACAGATTCCATATTTAAATTGACGATCTGAATATATGAAAAGGCAGCCTTGCTGACTCCCCAAACCAGGAATATGAGCAAAGATAGAATTTTTTCCTTTTTCTCAAGATCCCAATGCTTCCAGATAATACGGCAAAGGACAAGCGTCAGTATGATCTGATAAATGGAAATCGGATGATAACCAATGCTGATGTCGGCCGTATATATGGTAGAAATCCCCATCCAGAGCATAAGATAAAGGGCGAATTTAAACCACTGACTTGGAATAGAAACGTGCATAAAAGCATAGGATCCGAAAAGAAGATAAAGGATATTGAGAAGATCAAAAATTTTACGCATTTCGAGAAAAGGCAAG
>JBBRXH010000184.1:0-3840 GCA_038248565.1 Peptostreptococcales bacterium
GACTGGACTATATTGCTGCAAAAAAGTGTTTATTTGTTTTAGATGTATTCGTCCTGCTTTTTTTAAGATACTGTCTGGCACTGGCAGTGGTCTTTGCCATCAAAATGGTCATAGAGCGCAAAGTAACCCTGCGCAAAAAAGACCTGCCTCTTTTCGTACTTTGCGCCCTTACCGGTGAAATCGGCTATTTTTTTCTGGAATACACAGCCATATACTATCTGCCGCTTTCCCTACTGACACTTATTTTGGCTGGGGTACCCGTAGTTTCTCTGATTGTTGAAAAAATCCTCTACAACAGGAAAATTACGCTTTTGATGGTGGCGGGCGTCGTCGGTTCTTTTATCGGTGTTGCCATTATCATCGGTGCGGACTTTAAAGTCCTGTTAAGTGGAAGACTGATCGGCTATCTCCTTGCTTTCGGCGCCGTCATCTCCTGGAACTTCTATAATTTCCTAACCGCCAAGCTTCACGACCATTATACGGATGTTACTTTATCCTTTTATCAGATCTGCTGCACCAGCCTTATTTTAGCGCCTTATGCGCTGAGACACCTACCTGAGGCCGGCGTCATGACCCCCAGCCTCATCGGCTGGCTGGTATTTTTAGGCGCCGGCAGTGCTGGACTTGGGTTTATTATCTATGTGCGTTCACTGGCAGTTCTGGGCGTTACACAAACCGCCCTTTTTTCCAATTTCCTTCCGATCAGTACCAGTATTCTCAGTTGGATTTTTTTCAGAGAAATGATTGCACCAATCCAGATATTTGGTGGTATAATAATTATCATTGCAGCCTGCGTCGTGATCTATGAAAAAGGTCGCGTCGATACGGCCCATGATATTAAAGAAGCTTATGAGAAGAATAAGGCCCTGGAGGTAAACCATGATTGAACGCTTAAATTTGACTATGCTCACAGACTTTTACGAGTTGACTATGGCTAATGGTTATCTTGAGAAGGATTGTGCGGATAAAATAGCTTACTTCGATTTGTTTTTCAGAAAAATTCCGGATGATGGAGGCTTTGCCATTTGTGCAGGCCTGGAACAGCTTATCGGGTACCTTTCAAATTTAAAATTTGAGCAGGCGGATATCGATTATCTGCGTACAAAAGGAATTTTCAGTGAAGAGTTCCTAAGCTATTTACTGACTTTTAAATTCGATTGTGACGTCTGGGCAGTGCCCGAAGGGACGCCGGTTTTCCCCGGAGAGCCCTTGGTAACGGTGAGGGGACCCCTCATACAGGCTCAGTTTATTGAAACCATAGCGCTGCTTGCTATCTGCTATCAAACCCTGATTACCACCAAGGCCAACCGGATCGTCAGGGCAGCCAAAGGCAGAAGCGTCATGGAGTTCGGGACCAGAAGAGCCCATGGGACTTCAGC
This sequence comes from Peptostreptococcales bacterium, assembly GCA_038248565.1. GTDB lineage: Bacteria > Bacillota > Clostridia > Peptostreptococcales > Anaerovoracaceae > JBBRXH01. The sequence goes on from JBBRXH010000184.1 coordinate 1,380, forward strand.
AGCTATTTATGGCGCCAGAGCGGCTTATATCGGAGGCTGCAGCGGTACTTCCTGCGTCATTGCAGAAAGAGATTTTAAAGTTCCCGCCATGGGCACTATGGCTCACAGCTGGGTCCAGATATTCCCTTCGGAATATGAAGCCTTTAAAAATTATGCTGAGATCTATCCGGATAACACAGTCCTGCTGGTGGATACCTATAATGTCCTAAAATCCGGAGTACCCAATGCCATCAGGGTTTTTCAGGAGTTTCGGCCCAAAAATATGGGCATTCGCATCGACAGCGGTGACATGACCTACCTGTCCAAAAAAGCCAGAGCCATGCTGGATGAAGCCGGCCTTCAGGCCTGCAAGATCGTAGCATCCAACTCACTGGATGAGAATATCATAAGGGATCTCATCGATCAGGGAGCCTGCATAGATATCTTCGGCGTCGGCGAGCGGCTGATCACATCCAGATCCGAGCCCGTTTTCGGCGGCGTTTACAAACTATCCGCCATAGAAGTCGATGGCATCATCGAACCGAAGATCAAAATTAGTGAAAACGTTGGAAAGATAACCAACCCGGGGTTTAAAAAATTCTATAGACTCTATGATAAAGATACCAAAAAAGCCATCGCTGACGTGATCACCCTGGCGGATGAGGATATCCCGGAAGAACAGGAATACGAGCTCTTTGACCCTGGTTTTATCTGGAAAAGAAAGATTGCAAGCAATTTTTATGCAGTCAAGATGCAGCAGAGAATTTTCAAAAAAGGAGAATGTGTCTACGACTGCCCATCCATCGAAGAGATCAGAAGCTACTGTGCCGAGCAGGTAGGCACCCTTTGGGATGAACTTCTCCGCTTTGAAAATCCGCATTACTATTATGTTGACCTGTCAAAACAGCTTTGGGAATTAAAGAATAGTCTCATCAAAGAATTTCAGCAATAGCAAAAAATGAATCCGGATAGGATAAAAATATAAGCAATTGGAGAATCGTAGATGTTTAAATTACTGATTATTAATCCCGGGTCCACCTCAACGAAGATAGCGATTTACGAAGATGAACAGCCTGTTTTTGAGCAGTCTCTCAAGCATTCAACAGAAGAACTCAAGAATTATGACAGTATTCCGGACCAGTACGACTTTAGAAAGGCCTTAATATTAAAAACCCTCAAGGAGCAGTCGATTGATCTGGCTGATATCGCTTTAATCATAGCCAGGGGAGGGCTGATCAAGGCGATTCCCAGCGGGATTTATGAAGTCGATGACGCTATGCTCTTTGATTTAACTGTGGGTATTCAGGGCCAGCATGCTTCTAATCTTGGCGGCCTGATTGCCAGAAAAATCGCCGACGAACTGGGGATAAAAGCCTATATCGCAGATCCGGTCGTGGTGGACGAGATGGAAGAAATCGCCAAAATAACAGGCGTCCCCGAACTCAGAAGACTCAGCCTTTTTCACGCATTAAACCAAAAGGCGGTTTCCAGACGTGTAGCCAGAGAGCTTGGTAAAAGCTACGATGACTGCAGTTTCATAGTAGCCCACCTCGGTGGCGGCGTTTCAGTGGGAGCTCATAAAAATGGCAGGGTAATAGATGTCAACAACGCCTTGCTGGGTGATGGACCTTTTTCGCCGGAACGGGCCGGGACAGTGCCGACAGGGCAACTCATCAACCTGTGCTACAGCGGTTTTCAAAAGCGTGATATCGAAAAGAAATTTGTAGGCAACGCTGGTCTAACTGCCTACCTCGGCACCAGTGATGCCATTGAGATCAACCGTAGAATAGATGAGGGGGATTCTTATGCCCTCCATATTTACGAAGCTATGGCCTACAATATTGCCAAAGAAATCGGCGCTTTAGCGACGGTTTTAAATGGAGAAATAGACAGAATCATTATAACCGGGGGACTTGCCTTTGATAAACGGATCGTCAGACTTATATCAGACCGCGTTGGTTTCATAGCCCCAATTGCTGTTATCCCGGGAGAAGAGGAAATCAAAGCCCTGGCGGAAATGGGCCTAGCACTGCTAAAGGGAGAAATACAGGCCAGGCATTACGTTTAGTCAGCCACAGGGATATATCATCGGCTTTCGATGCCGCAATAGCAGCATCGCATTAAACATAATAATGATAAAACATCAATAGCGAATTAAAATAGAAAGTAGGTTACGGAAATGGAATATCAGTTTAAAATGACAAAAAATCAGCATCCCAAAGAGAAGCCGGATCAGAATACGCTTGAATTCGGAACGGTCTTTACGGATCATATGTTCATCATGGATTATGAAGAGGGGAAAGGCTGGTTTGACGGCCGCATCGTTCCTTATGGATCGCTTTCCATGGATCCTGCCGCCACAGTTTTCCACTACGGACAGGAAATGTTCGAAGGTCTTAAGGCCTACAAAACCAAGGAAGGTAAGACGCTTCTTTTCAGACCCGACCGAAATGCCGCCAGAATGAACGTCTCCAATGACAGA
>JBBRXH010000185.1:0-3813 GCA_038248565.1 Peptostreptococcales bacterium
CTTGCCGATGTTTTTTTCATATTTTTTCATGCCTACTTCTATCCGGTCCGCAAGTTCAACCAGACTTTTGCTGTGGCAGATTCTAGTGGTCACGCGCAGCATAACCGGCGTATCAAATTTTTCGCTGAGCTCAAAAGCCAGTTTGGTATAGTCTTTGGCTTCCTGGCTATTGGAAGGCTCCAGCATGAGAACTCTGGCAAATGCAGCATAATTTCTATTGTCCTGCTCATTCTGGGAACTGTGCATTCCCGGATCGTCTGCAGAAACCAGTACAAAGCCGCCGCTCGTTCCAGTATAGGCGAAGGTGAAAAGCGGATCCGCCGCCACATTGACGCCCACATGTTTCATGGTGGACAGAGACCTGGCTCCGGCTATGGCAGCGCCGATGGCGGATTCCAGGGCGACCTTTTCGTTGGGAGCCCATTCACAATAAACACTATCTTTATATAGTACGACGTTTTCCAATATTTCGGTGCTGGGTGTTCCGGGATAGGCTGATGCGAAGAGTGCTCCTGCTTCATAGGCGCCTCTGGCGATGGCTTCGTTTCCAGTCATCAATTCTTTCATCGTTTACCTCTTCTTTTTAGTTTTTGGATTTACTAATTGCTTAACCTTTATTTCTGCTTTGTCATTTTCCCTTTGCGTATGGATCAATTCGGCTTTACTTCTATATTTATCTGTGTTCTGCTTATCGCCCAGGGCCTCATAGCAGTCAGCCAGCAGCGCCATAGATGCGACCTGGGAGGGTATGATCTCGAGTACTTTTTTAAACATGATAATTGCCTCCGGTATCCTGCCGGTCTCCTTGTATCCCTTGCCCAGGTAGTAGTAAAGATTGCCCATGTCAGGATACATGGCGTACAAGGACTCCAGAATTCGGAGCCCCTCAATGTATTTCCCCCTGTCTATAGCGGTATAACCTTTTTCGAAGGCCACCCACTTCTCCAGCTGCTTGAGCCTTGTCCTTATCTCATCTTTATCTTTGCGCACCTTGCCGATGGTGAGATATTTCTCCCATGTGAGCTGTGCCTTTATATAAAGGCTGGCGTTATAGTACTGATACCCCAGAAAGTAATAAGCCTGGGCGAATTTCGGGTGCTTTTCGGCAGTTATTTCAAAGTATCTCGTGGCTTCAGCTTTAAAGTCCTTTATGAAGTCCGGATCTTCGCTTTTCTTGTAAAGATGCATCAGAATTCTGGCATAATTGTAATTTGCGTCCAGCCAGTCCGGGTCTATAACCAGGGCAGCGCGCAAATGGACGGCTGCAATGTCAAGTTCTTCCTTCTCTGCATAATCTAAGCCTTTAAAGGTGACCTTGTCTCTGATCTTGGCGTTGCGCAGCTTTAGGAACTCAATATATTGACTGCTGAATTTGCAGTTCATATTTGCCCCCATATAGAATACTATGGCTTCGGCAAAATTTTCATACTCAAAAGAAGCCTTTCCATCGAAAAAAGCTTCAGCATCTTCTTTTTTGATCGGCATGTCTACCCCGGCAAGAAAACTCAAATTTCCGCTCTTTGCTATATAGCTGCTGTTGAGTTGGATCAATTCGTATCTATCCGAAAAGTGTTTGAAATATTTTTCTACTTTATCCTGCATGTTCAGTTTACCTTTGGGAATCAGTTAATTTCCCAACCCTTTCCATTAAATTTTTTAACTGCCTCTTGATTTAGACTCGAACACATATCCTGCTCTAAAAGGGTTTGAATCCTATCTTTGACGCCCTTTTGATGTCTTTCCTTCCAGGTGGCATAGTCCAGAAATATCCTATATTGATCCTCTTTTTTATGAGAGCGGTTCTGATAACCCTTTAAGTAATAAAAATTGGCAAATTCTTCATAGAAATCAAAAGGTGTTTCTGCCAGGAAAACTATTGTGTATGCCAGGGTATTCTTAAAGCCTCCCTTATTATAGTAGAGATCCAGTATATTTTCCACCATTTTAAGCTTAACCACATCATCTGATGATATGAAGGCGTTGGAAATAAATTCATAGGGTGCCTTCTCCCTGAAAAGATATCTGTATTCCTCGACCTGACTTCTAATCGGCGTTCCTTTAAGCAGTTTCAGAAACCCCAGCTGCAGATTATCCGGTAATAGCCCATAGACTTTATTAAAGGAATTTTTAAAGCTGGCATAATCTTCATAGGGAAGCCCTGCAATGAGGTCCAGATGTATATGACTGTTGCCCAGGGATGAGAGTTTGCTGATGGCATAGCGCAGTTTTTCAAAGTCACTGCTCCGATTCACGGCTTCGAGAGTTTTAGGATTGACTGACTGAACGCCAATCTCAAATTGGAAGAGTCCCTTTCGGGCTGTGCGCAGCAGAAGCAGCAAAGCATCATCGATGAGTTCGCCGCAAAGCTCCAGATGAAAGTTGGTGATGCCATTGTCATTTTGAATAATATACTTCAGTATTTCACAAGCCCGCTGACTATCCCAGTTAAAAGTCCGGTCTACAAATTTAACCTGGCTGACTTTCTTAAACAGGAAATAGTCCAGTTCAGATTTTACCCGATCCAAATCAAGGCTTCGCATAGTTTTTTCAACGGAGGACAGGCAGTAGGAACAGCGGTAAGGGCAGCCTCGTGCAGATTCGTAATAAAGCACCTTGTCTTCTTCGATGGCCAAGGTGAGATAGGGGAAAGGCACTTCTGACATGGCCATAGGTTCAGCCGGAGGATTCACATAGATCTTCCCCCAGGATCTGTAGGTTAATCCCTTTATACGCTGAAATTCAGGGGTTTCAGATTTTAATGCCATAGCAAGCTCGGCAAAGGGTTTCTCTCCCTCTCCCGAGATGACGATATCGATAAAAGGGTTCTCTTTCATAAATTCAGCGGTTTCAAAGCTGACCTCTGGGCCCCCAACAACGATTTTGGTCTTCCAGTTGGCCTTTTTCAGATTCTCAGCCAGATTCAGGATACGCTGAATATTCCAGATATAACAGGAAAAACAGATGACATCGTATCTGTTTCTCATAATTTCCGTAAAAATGTAGTCATCATCATTATTGATGGTGAACTCCTTTAACTCTATATGCCTGACGTTCTCGCCCGCTGAGGCATAGAGATACTTTAAGGCCAAATTCGAATGGATATATTTTGAATTTAAAGTTGTGAGCAGAATCCGCATGATTCACCTCTCTATGTTATAATGCGCGAAAGCGTTCATCCTTAAGCATACCCAGATTTCCCATAGCCTTTTTGATTTGAGCAAGCAGCTTATCTTTATCCTGGGGTAGGTTCCCTGCCAGGGATAAATAGTTGGAGGCATGATTGCTTCGAAAAACGCAAGTCTTTGTCACTTGGATATTCTCAATCAGCTTATAGGTTTCAACAAGAACTTCTTCAGGCGACAGTACCTTAAAAGTGCCTGACCTGATATCCAGTTCAAGCTCGGTTCCTCTTTCTACCATGAGGGTTAAAAGTCCCACATAGGAAGGTTCCATGGCGCTGATGATTCTGCCTGAGGCGATAGCGTGCTCCTGCCAGTTTTCCTTGCCGCCGATTCCGGATATAAAAGTCACAGATGCCTGGATCCCAGACGCTTCCAGCTTTCTTCCAGCTTCGATCATCTGCTCCGGTGTAACACCTTTTTTGATCGCTGAAAGAATTGCAGCGCTGCCGGATTCTACACCCATATAAGCGATACCAAGGCCTTGAGCCTGAAGTTCTGCAAGCTCCTCGGGGGTTTTTCTCAGCACATCCTGAGGGGAGGCATAGATGCCGACCCGCCTGCATTCAGGGAAAAGGCTGGAAATATGCCTTAAAATTGCGATCAGGTCCTGATTCTTTAAAACCAATGCATC
>JBBRXH010000186.1:0-3793 GCA_038248565.1 Peptostreptococcales bacterium
AGAAAAAAATATTACAAAAATCAGTTCTTCATCTCTGACAGATAGAATTCTGGAGCAATTTCCGGAAAAAGAAGTCAACTTTATAGAAGATTTTGATGAAATAGCTGCCTTCATACTAAAAAACGCCCAGCCTGATGATTTGGTCATCACCATGGGCGCCGGCGATATTTATAAGGTGGCAGAAACAATTATAGAAATGGATGCCGCGAATATGCAGCCATAGTTTTCTCACTGAAGGTTTGAGCTCTTTTCAGTAGCAAGATGGTTTGATCGTCAAAGACGGTATCCGCTTAGTCTTCTGCTCTCCTGATATTCGCCCCAAGCCGCGTCAGCTTCTCGACAAAATCCGCGTAACCCCGTTCAATATGATAAATTTCTGCAATTTCAGTTGTTCCCTCAGACATTAAGCCTGCGAGGACCAAGGCTGCTCCGGCCCTGAGATCTGTGGCTATGACCTGAGCACCATGAAGCTTTTGCCCACCTTTTACCACTGCGCTTCTGCCTTGTATGCTGATATTAGCGCCCATCTTATTGAGTTCTTCAATATGCATATATCTGTTTTCAAATACGGTTTCAATAACGATGCTGGGCCCTTTGGCTGTAGCGAGAAGTGCCATGAATTGAGACTGCATGTCTGTTGGGAATCCGGGATAAGGCAAAGTTTTTATATCTGCCGAAATGATCTCATGATCCATTGCCATTACCCTCAGGCCCTCGTCAGTATCCATAACTTCTACTCCGCATTCAATCAGCTTTGCGATGATTGGTTTAACATGGTCCGAAACCACATTTTTAAGCAGAATATCCCCTCTGGTTATAGCAGCGGCCACCATAAAAGTGCCCGTCTCGATTCTATCCGGTATAACGCCGTGCTTTGCGCCGTGCAGTTCCTTGACACCCTCGATCTTTATGGTATCTGTTCCCGCGCCTTTTATCCTTGCACCCATTTTATTGAGGAAATTTGCAAGGTCGACGATTTCAGGTTCTTCAGCGGCATTTTCGATCACAGTTTGCCCTTCAGCAAGAGAAGCCGCCATCATAATGTTTTCTGTTGCGCCCACACTGGGAAAGTCCAGATAAATCTTGGCCCCTGTGAGTTTTTCCGCTTTAGCTTCGACGTGGGTTTCACCTATAACAATCGCAGCGCCCAACGCATGAAAACCTTTTAAATGAAGGTCTATAGGCCTGGCGCCGATAGCGCAGCCTCCGGGTAATGCTATACGGAATCTGCCGGTCTTAGCCAGGAGGGGTCCCATTAAAAGGTTTGACGCCCGCATTTTTTTGACCAGCTTAAAAGGAGCTTCTATCGAAAGAATCTCCTCTGCTGTTATTTCTATCTTGCCATTCTTATAGTCTGAATGGACCTTTGCTCCCACACTGCGCAGCAGCTGGCACATGACGTCCACATCCCTAAGCTCAGGGACTTCTGAAATCTCACATTTCCCATCGGTCAAAATAGCTGCAGCCATGATCGGCAATACCGCGTTTTTTGAACCGCTTATTTCAACTTCCCCAATTAAAGGGCTGCTCATTTCTATAAAATATTTAGCCACCGCTATCCTCCAAAATCTATATTAAGCCTTAATTATCTTGCTATTTATAACTTAGTCATTATAATAAATATTCTTGTATTTGTCAAAATAAGTTGTATTATCCCCGCTTTTACGCAATAATAGAGACAGAATATCATTGTTCTTTATATGAATGCAGTATCTCAAAATACTATAAGGAGGTCATCCAATGAATGCAACTATAACTTTGGGCGAAGCTGGTTCTATTTTGATTGGACTTGCACTTTTTGTTCTCATCGTCTATTTGATTCTGATGGTCAGGAATATGATCCCAGCACTTAAATCCGTAAGTAAGATTTTAAAAGATACAGAAGTGATTTCGGGCGTTGCAGCTGATAGCACAAAAGAAGTTGAGAAGATTGTCGTCGGTCTATCCTCATCAGTAGGCAGTTTATCCGAAGTGATCAAAGGCAATCAAAGCGTCGTTGCTGCATTGACCTCAGTGATTAATTCTTTAGCCTCTCTAAAAAATCTGCTAAAAAAATAGCCTCTTTCTTCAAATTTAGCATTGACTTATTATAGAAGAACTGGTAATATTTTGCTTAATAATTGGAATCCCTTAGAATGATAACGAAGGAGTGACATTACTATGAAAGCAACAGGCATGGTTAGAAAAGTCGATAATCTCGGCAGAGTCGTATTACCGATTGAACTAAGAAGAAATTTGGGCATTGACTTAAAGGACCCCCTTGAAATTTACGTAGACGGGGATACGATTATACTCAAAAAATATGAGCCGGCATGTATTTTCTGTGGCAATGCAAAAAATGTTCGGGACGTTCATGGCAAAATTATCTGTCAGGATTGTATAGCTGATATTAAAGGACTATAGACCACCAGCCACAAGATCAAAAGGCAGACTCAATAGGGCTTTCGCCCGTTCTGGGTCTGCTTTTAATTTATTCAGTCCTCTTTTTCATAAATCTTTAAAACTTCAGCAGTATAGCCGCCGTTTTTTTTATAAACAAAGAGAGATTTTTCAAAAGTCAATTCAGGTCTTCCATTTTTTACAAAATGCACCAGCACAATGTTGGGATTCGAACTTCTATTTGGATGGACTAATCTGATTCTTTTTGGTTCGAGGCAGTATCGTCTTCCCATACTCATACAGTCAACCAATCTTGAAGGCCGATGTACAAGAAAGAAATCTCCCCTGTCTTTAAGAAGTAAACTCGCTGCACTAAAAAACGTCTCAAGATCAGCGGTAGTCTCGTGCCTTGCCATACTTTTTGCAGAATGCCGGTTTTTTACCCCTGCATTGTTACCAATATAGGGTGGATTGCTGATTACCGCATCGAAGGAATGGGGCGGGAATTGGCAGTGAATATCTTTGATGTCTGCCTGAATGACTTCAATGCGATGAGAAAGACCATTCAGCGCAACATTTCTATTGGCAAGTTCAGCGGATTTTTGCTGAAACTCAACGCCAATGATTTTAAGGGCATCAGTTTTATGGCTTAAAATAAGTGGTAGGATCCCGGTTCCTGTACCTAAATCGATGACCAGACTGTTCTTTTTGATTTTTGCATAGCTTGCCAGAAGTACCGCATCTATACCATAACAAAACTCTTCAGTATCCTGAATGAGCTTTAGCCCACCGAATCCAATCTCATCTATTCTTTCCATTTTTTATCTGTTCTTTCTGTCATTCGTCAAGCAAACTCTTAATTTCTTTAAGCAGTTCTTTATCGACATCTGCAAGCACATCTTTTTCTCTGGGATCGATTCTTTTAATTTCACTTTTATCATAGGTGAAGACTTCATCGCTGAGTTTTTCATTTCTATCAGGCGTTTTTTCAGAAACGATTACCCTTACGCGAACTCTGCTTTCCAGCAAATTGGCTTCAATGACCACGGCAAGGCCCTCAGCAGTCTTAACCCGCTCTCCAACTTCAGGTAGCCCTCTTCGGAGTTCTGTATAAATGGCGTTTTCATATTTCAGGCAACACATCAGTCTGCCGCAGATTCCGGAGATTTTAGTGGGATTTAAAGATAAATTCTGTATTTTTGCCATTTTTATGGATACAGGTTCAAACTCCGGCAGCCAGGTATGACAGCAAAGGCTCTTCCCGCAGGTCCCGATTCCGCCAACCATCTTGGCTTCATCTCTGACCTCGACTTTACGACCACATTCGATTCGACGGTGCCGGCCATCGCGAAAGACGCTTAGGGTGCCACCGAGGTGCGGCTCTGCGGAGAGGGCAGGCTGCGAAAGCAGATGC
>JBBRXH010000187.1:0-3722 GCA_038248565.1 Peptostreptococcales bacterium
ATCTACAATTCAAGAGTTGAAGCGTTGGCAGCCAATATGAATTCCATAAAGGCATCCAGAGCAGAGTATGTTATTATGACTGGCTGCAGCACAATTTATAACATCGATTTTGAAGCCTTGCTTAAATTCCATATGGATCGCAATGCGGATATAACAGCAGTTTATACAAACACTGTTGAAGATCCAACTTTATTGGCTTACGATGCACCTTATTATAATATTAATGAATCCAGCAGAATTGAGAACGTCAGACTTTTTTCTGAAGAAAACAGCAGACGAACCGATGATTTCAGAACGAATTCTGATGATCAAAGAATCGATCAAAGAAGCTATGGATTAGGCATATTCGTCATTAAAAAATCCCTTTTGGATTCCCTGATAGCAGATGCAATACCCTATGGCAGGTTAGATTTTTACAAGGACATCCTGCAAAGGTTATCAGGTTCATTAAATATTCAAGGCTATGAATACCGTAAATTCTTCATGGGCATTGACTCGATCAGCAGTTATATGCGCGCAAATTTGAGGCTCCTTGATGTGGATGTTAGGAATCGGGTTTTTGAGAATGTAGTCTATACAAAAGTTAAAGATAGTGTCCCGGCTGAATATGTTGCCGGCTGCAGCGTCAAAAATTCAATCATCTCCGACGGATGTCGCATTGAAGGCACTATAGAAAACTGCGTACTCTCCAGGGGCGTAAAAATAGCAAAGGGATCAATAGTAAGGAATTCAGTCATCATGCAAAATACAACGATTATGGAAAATGTAAACCTGAATTATGTGATACTTGATAAAGATGTCATCGTCCGGGAAAACCGAAAGCTTTCAGGTCATGAAACATTTCCCGTTGTCATCGAAAAGGCGACCATCGTCTGATTCAAATAATTATTCGTGAGGTATTGTATTATGAAAGTACTTTTTGTGAGCACGGAGTCTGAGCCTTTTGCAAAAAGCGGGGGACTCGGTGATGTCATCGGCTCGCTTCCTGCTGAACTGATTAAAGAGGGTGCAGATGTACGGGTTGTACTTCCCCTTTATCGATCTATAAAGCTGAACTACAAAAAGGATATGAAATTTTTAGGGGAATTTAAAGTTGACTTGTCCTGGCGACAGCTTTACTGCGGGCTTTATCAGCTTGTATTTGAAGGAATAACCTATTATTTTATTGATAATGAAGGCTATTTTGACAGGGAGAGTTTTTATGGCTATTCTGATGATGGAGAACGGTTTGGATTCTATTCAAAGGCAGTTCTTATCATGCTGCAGAAGATTGACTGGAACCCAAGGATTCTGCATTGCAGTGAATGGCAAACTGCCCTTGTGCCTGTTTACTTAAAGACGAATTTTAAATCAGAACCATTCTACAGCAGCGTATATACTGTCTTCACCATTCATAATGCCGAGTATCAGGGACAGTTTGACCCATGCATCCTAGGGGATTTATTTGGCATTTCGATTGAAGATTATCCTGTTGTTGAGCATAATGGGCTGGTCAATTTGATGAAGGGTGGAATCGTTTGCTGTGACAGGCTGACGACAGTCAGTCCTACTTACGCAAACGAGCTTAAAGATCCCTATTTCGCCCACCATTTGGACCCGATTATCCGAAGATATGATTATAAATTATCTGGAATTATCAATGGCATAGACCAAAAAAAATATAATCCTGCTACAGATCCAATGATTTGTGTTAACTATACAGCTGGAAGTAGGCAAAGGAAACGTCTAAATAAGGACGACCTTCAAGCTTGCATGGGTCTTGAAAGAGATCATAATATACCGCTCATAGGCATGATCGGACGGTTGGTCGCTCATAAGGGAATAGATCTTGTGGCACGGCAATTTGATAATATTCTATCTGAAAACGTTCAAATTGTAATGTTGGGAACGGGAGATACAGTCTACCAGGAATTTTTTTTAAAAATGGCCCTGAAGTATCCGGGCAGGGTAGCAGTCTCTGTTAATTTCTCTCCTGATTTGGCCAATAAAATTTATGCGGGTTCTGATTTATTTCTTATGCCATCAAAAAGTGAACCTTGCGGTATCGCCCAAATGATAGCGTTAAGATATGGCACGATTCCAATAGTAAGAGAAACCGGCGGCCTTCGTGATAGTATACAGGCTTTTGATATCAGTACAAGAAAAGGTAATGGGATTACTTTCGTACAATATGATGAGTTTGAGCTACTTGATGCAGTTAAAAGAGGCCTGATGTTATACCAGGACTCAAAAAACTGGGAAGCTTTATTGAAAAATGCCTTTAAATCCGATTTCTCCTGGAATAAATCAGCTAAAGCTTATATGCACTTATACAATGCATTGGGACAATGAAGCAATATACTATTAAAATAGACTCATCGATAAGGAGTAAGAAATGGAACTGGATTACACGTCAAAGGATATCTCTGAACTGATTTCCGGAAAGCTGCTGCGGTACTTCGGCAGGGAGCCTGGCAAGGCGAGCAGGCATCAGTTTTATAAAGCTACCTGCATGGTTATGAGAGATATTATGTCAATATTCTGGCTGAAAAACCACGATTTGGTTCATGCCCATAAAAAAAAGCAGGTCTATTACCTATCAATGGAGTTCCTGCCAGGCAGGTCTCTCAAAAATAATATATTCAATTTTGAACTTCAGGAGACATTTCAGGATGCACTCATGAATTTTGGACAGAATATAGAGGATCTCTACGCAATCGACCCGGATGCCGGACTGGGAAATGGTGGGTTAGGACGACTTGCATCATGTTATCTTGATGCCATTGCTGCTGTAGGCATGGCAGGCCACGGTATGTCTATATGCTATGAATATGGAATTTTCAAGCAAAAAATTGAAAATGGCATACAAGTTGAAGAACCGGATGACTGGCTTGACATGGGGGATGTTTGGCTGCTTGAAAAAGAAGATGAAACAGAACGCGTACGATTTGGAGGAAGGCTTGAAGAATACTGGGTAGATGATAAAATTCGGTTTAATCATGTGGATTATACGACGGTTTTAGCCATTCCCTATGATTTTCATGTTTCAGGATTCGGCAGTGAAGTAGTCAACTCATTAAGGCTTTATAAATCATCTTCACCTATCAGCATCGATATGGGTTTATTTGCACAGGGTAAATATCTAAAATCCATGGAACAAAAGCATATGGCAGAAGTCATATCAAAAGTCCTTTATCCGGAAGACGCCCATGCGGAAGGCAAGACCTTGCGAATGTCTCAGCAGTATTTTTTTATTTCTGCAGGGATGCAGAGCATAACCAGAAGGCATAAAATTCAATTCGGTACCTTAGATAACTTTCATGAAAAGGTGGCAGTTCATATCAACGATACTCATCCAACTATGGCTATTCCGGAGCTTATGCGTATTTTTCTGGATGACTACGGCTACGACTGGGAAGAGGCATGGGCGATTATCAAGAAAACAATTTCCTACACAAACCATACAATAATGCCCGAAGCCCTTGAAAAATGGCCTGAGACTCTTTTTAAAGATTTGCTGCCCAGGATTCATTCCATAATAGTCGAGATCGATCGGCGTTTAAAACTGGAACTGCTTCAGTCCTTCCCGGATGCTCAGGATTTACGCGACCAAATGGCCATTTTATTTCAAGGAGAACTGCGTATGGCTAATCTGTGTGTGGCAACATCCCATACGGTCAATGGCGTATCTGCCTTACACAGCAAAATCATCACAGAGCAACTGTTTAATGGATACTATCGAC
>JBBRXH010000188.1:0-3708 GCA_038248565.1 Peptostreptococcales bacterium
ATGTTTTATTTACCTAGGGTTTATTCTGTGTTAGAATGATTAAGTGTTATATTTTGGGGAGATAAATATGAAGCATATTTTTGTAGTCAATCCAGCTGCCGGAAAATCCCAGGCAGAGAAGGAACTTTTGCCCCGAATCATGAAGGGCGTTGCTTCATCCGGACTAGACTTCGAGATATATATCACTAAAGGTATTTCAGATGCTGAGAATTTTGTTAAGGTTAAGTCTCAGATTGGAGAACCGGTCAGATTTTACGCCTGTGGCGGAGATGGGACGCTAAACGAGGTTTTCAATGGCGCCCATGGCTTTGACAATGTTCAGGTAGCCGCTATTCCTATAGGCACCGGAAACGATTTTATCAAGACTTTTTCAGATTACCAGTTCTTTAACGATATTGATAAACAGCTTAGAGCTAAACCGATTACTATAGATCTCATGAGATACAATGGCAGGCTTGGGGTGAATGTGTGCAATATAGGTTTTGACAGTGCTGTTGCCGATAAAATAGCAAAGCTTAAAACCTATCCCTTAGTAAGCGGAAAAGTAGCTTATGGCATCGGTATTATTCAGCAATTCTTTGAGAAAATGGGAGATCAGTTTACAATTGAATTTGACGATGGGGAAGTTGTTGAAGGAAATATGCTGCTTACGGCTGTTGGAAATGGGCGCTTCTATGGAGGCGGATTCAAAGCACTTCCTTTAGCATCAAGAACTTCCAAGACCCTTGACATCTGTTTGGTCAAAAAGATCAGCAGGATCCAATTTTTAAGCCTAATTAAGGATTACAAAAAGGGTTTACACACAGAAAATCCCAAATTCAAGAACTGCGTCATCTATCGGAAGAGCCCCTCAGTTCAGATCAGAGGAGTTAAGGACTTTAAGCTTTGTGTGGATGGCGAAATTACAATAACGCGATTAGTTCAAATCAGTGTAGTGCCTAAGGCAATAAAATTTGCAGTTCCTGAGGGCTGCCATTTATTGGAATAGTCATTTGGAGCAAATTATGTAGTATTTATGGAGGGTTGTCCGAGAGGTCGATGGTGCGTCACTCGAAATGACGTGTCGGTGATGAGCCGACCTAGGGTTCGAATCCCTAACCCTCCGCCATTGTATACTAAAATCCCGCATTGCTTTATGCAACGGGATTTTTTCTGATTATTGCTCAAAAATATTATTTAATGATGTTGGTTGAATTATGAAGAAAGGGGAATTATGATTTATAGCGTGACAAAAACAGTCTGAATCAGAACCATATAACATATCGTACCTCCGAGAATACTGATGAGATTGTTTCTCTTCCATTTATGCAGTAAAACGACGAGGCAAATTGAGATGAGTGAGGGTAAACCATAAGGATATTTTATTAAAGACTGAAAGCGGATGCTATATACCAGGAGCATAGCCATGATTGCCGGCGGAAGTATGTTGCCGATATATAAAATATATCGGGAGGGTTGTTTATTACCGGCAAAAAATATAAAAGGCAATGCTCTGGTGAAAATAGTCACAGCGGAAACAATGGCTATAATTGAAAGTAGATTTATTGCTGATGTTGTTTGCATTGAACAATCTCCTCATCTTCCAGTTGAATAATTTTCTTTTCAAGGGCGGAACGAAAAAGTGTCATAATAAGAATTATTGCAAACATAGCTGGAATTAGCATATCCGCGGGACCAAAAGCCATAAGGGCAAGGACAGCACAGCTAAACCCAATTATAGACGGTATGCGTGTCGGAAAAGTCTGCCATTGTTCCGTACAGATGACTGCGAATAAAGCTGTCATGGTAAATTCAATACCTGCAGTGTTAAAATCAAGCATAGAACCGAAGAGGGCGCCAAGAAGAGTACCTGATATCCAATAAATTTGATTTAACAGAGCAATACAGAAGAAAAAGCGACCTGGATCAATACCTGATGGTATTTTAGCCGAGCAGAGCAGCGCATAGGTTTCATCTGTCAGGGCGAAAATCATATAGGGCTTTTTTCTTCCCATACCTCTGAACCTCGTGATAAAGGTTAAACCATAAAACATATGGCGCATATTGACAAAAAAAGTGATAAGGGCAATTTCGATGAATCCTGTCTGACCTGACAGAAAATTGATCATGACAAACTGCATGGACCCTGCATAAACAGTTAAACTGATGAGGCCTGCCCACAAAAAATCAAGCCCGGTGTTTTGCACAAGCAAACCAAAGGCCATACCAACGGCAATGTAGCCGAACATGATAGGTAGTGTAACCGGGAAAGCCGATTTAAGAGCGTTTTTTATAAGATGAGTCCTCCTGAATTATTTTGTGGCGCATATATAGGCGGACGAAAATGCAAACTGCAGATTATAGCCCCCAGTATCACCATCGACATTGAGGACCTCTCCCGCGAAGAATAGACCGGGATATTTCTCTGACTCCAGGGTTTTAGGATTGACCCCGCTTAAGGCGACGCCCCCTGCGGTAACCATGGCCAGGTTATAGCCTCCGAGACCGCTGATTTTATAGGAATCGGCAGTGAGAAGATTAATAATTGCCTTAAGATGACGATCTGAAATCTGAGAGATTTTTTGCGTTGGATCAACTTTAGCTCTCTGACAAATAATTTCGAGAAATCTCTTCGGCAGTCCTAAATATTCATATAAAAAGGTCAGCAACTGCTGCTGATTGCCAGGCATGCGATTTTTAAAGCCAGTTAGAATTGTTTTGGCATCTTTGCTTGTATAATAATTAATTTGGAGCTGATTGCCAATGCTGGCATAACGTGAAATATTGATAATGGCTGGACCGGAAAAATTTCTATGGGTCAGAAGAAGATCACCTTGAATCTCCGCTGTAATGTTTTTTTCAAATTTTCTTTCGGTTCCGGCTATTTTATCCAGCGAATATATGGAGATTTTAGCATCTGGAAATGAAATGCCGGAGAGACTTTCATAGGGATAACTATGGACGTGAATAGGTACGAGGGCTGGCTTTGGTGATATAATTTCAAGGTTTAAATTCTTTAATACATTAAAAATACTGCCATCGGAACCGGTCGCTGGATAGGAGCAACCGCCACAGGCGATAATAAGCTTACGTGTTTTATAGGTCCCGTTTGGACAAGTAACAGTATAGGTTTTAAAACCCCGCGAATTTTCATCATCGTTATAACTGATTACATCTACAGGGGAATTATAGTTAAATTGAAAGCCGTTGTCATAACATTTTTGGACAAGCGCATTAACGATGTCCTTTGATTTAAGCGAAGCGGGGAAAACCTTACCATCTTCTCGCTCTGTCAGTGCAATACCGAGTTTCTCGAAATAATCCTTCAGAGATTTATTGTTGAATTTATACAAAATATATCGTATTTTGCGGCCGTTTTCTCCATAATGGGAAACAAAATCCTTGATACTGCCCCCATAGGTTAGATTGCATTGACCAGCTCCGGATAGCAATAATTTATTGCCCGGTGTCTTTGTTTTCTCAAGTATTAAACCTTTAACCGCTGAAGAATAATTGGCACCCGTAAACAATCCGGCCGCTCCTGCTCCAACGATAATTACATCATAAATCATTTCAATCCTTACTTCATATCTTTTATAAATACAATAACTGATTAGTCCGTACAAATTCAACGATTTGCAATTTCTCTTTTAAGTATAACATATTTTCAATCTAATAGTTAGAATATTTGAATGATACTTATACAGAAACAAAGAAGAATGTAAAAAA
>JBBRXH010000189.1:0-3690 GCA_038248565.1 Peptostreptococcales bacterium
CCTCCATCCCCTGGGTACCAAGGGTGCCGATTTCCTTGAAGGCTTTGCATTCTTCTTGGACAGCCAGCCGAAACCACTGTACAACCCAAAAGACCCCGTTGGCATTGAACGCTTACAGTTAGCCTATTTAGATCTGCGTTATGAAGAAGCCGAGCTCGATTTTGTGCTACCCATAGTCTGGGACGTGATCCGCTTCCATGGAGCCTGGGCCCGGGCCATGGCAGAAGGCATCTCAACCGATATCGACTTTAATTATGATCCTGATGAAGCGCTGGGAGTCCATGCCATGGACCTGGAAGACTTTGCCTCCCTGGCACGCATGCAAAATTGCCGCGTTCATGTAGAGCCGGGAAAAGATGAACCAAGGGTGAGCGTGAGGTGAAGTTCATTTCTGAATGATAAGTTTGCCTATCCAGATCATTTTTCCTATCTTTTAGATAATGATTTGGAGGTCTTAGATGAATGGCAAACAATTAGAACGAATGCGTAGTGGAAAAGGTTTTATAGCAGCTCTTGATCAAAGTGGTGGCAGTACTCCAAAAGCCCTAAAAGGGTATGGTATTAATGAAAGTGAATACCATTCAGAAAAAGAAATGTATGATTTAGTTCAAGCTATGAGAAGCCGAATTATCGTAAGTAAGTCTTTTACCTCAGAGCATATACTAGCTGCGATACTATTTGAAAAAACAATGGACAGAAAAATTGATGGTATGTATTCAGCTGATTATTTATGGACTAAAAAAGGGATTATTCCAATTCTAAAAGTAGACAGTGGTCTTGCAGAACAAAAAGATGGGGTTCAAATGATGAAACCCATGCCAAATTTAGATAGTTTGTTAGAGCGAGCTAAAGAGCGAAATATTTTTGGAACAAAGATGCGCTCTGTAATTCATGAAGCAAATGCGGAGAGTATAAAGCAATTAGTAGCACAGCAATTTGAAATTGGTAAAAAAATTGCAGCTGCAGGTTTTGTACCTATTCTTGAACCCGAAGTAGATATTCATAGTAGCAGCAAAAAAGAAGCTGAAAAAATTCTTATTGCAGAGATTGAAAAACAATTACAGCAATTAGCTGAATCAGTAAAAATCATGTTTAAAGTAACTATTCCAACTGTTGAAGGCGCCTATAGCAAACTGATGAAAGATCCACGAATTGTTCGGATCGTAGCTTTATCTGGCGGATATAGTCGCCAGGAAGCCGATGCCTTGTTGCAGAAAAACCCTGCCTTAATAGCAAGCTTTTCACGTGCCTTACTTTCAGATTTATCAATAAAGCAAAGTCCAGAAGAGTTCGATTCAACCTTGGCAACAGCTATCGATGAAATTTATAAAGCATCTGTAAATTGAAAAGATGACCCAAGGGCTGAGTGTGAGGTGCATTCCCCACTCAGCTCTTAGCCCCTTCTTTCTTCAGCATCAAGGCTAAAACAACCGCCACTGCCATGATAATTGCACAGAGCATGGCTGGCAGCCGTGCTCCAACTTCTGCGATATCAGCATCTTATGTTTTTTCGAATAGGCCATTTGCTGTCATCTCCTTAAGCTAGGGTATGACAACTATCTTGACTCATAGGGACTTTTTGGTGTTGGTTGGGAGAACCTTCTATGAAGAGACTGGTCCAGGAGATATGAACCAAGCGGACGCAGGAATGAAGAATAGTGGCAGCCAGATACAATCTAAAATCACGCACAAAGGTTCATAGTTTGAGGTAGGGATGGTCCAAGAAATAATAAAGAAAGTAAATTACCCGGGACTTAATTCGTCCCGGGATTAAGCTATGTGATTACTCGGTTAAAAAGTTTCTGACAAACTGTACAGATTTTTTTATATCATTCTCGTAATCTGAAGTGTCCATTATAGTACGGTACAGGCTTACAGCCGCGGCTATTTCATTACCGGTTTTGACAAATGGTTCCATAGTTATCGGCCCTGCATAATTTATCGCCTTCAGCGTATCAAAAATCATTTTCCAGGGCATTGTGCCAAGCCCGGGAAACTTTCTGTTATTCTCTCCAATATGAAAATACCTCAAATGATCCTTCCCCTTAACAATTGCCGAAACCATCGAGTCTTCTTCAATATTCATATGAAAGGTATCTAAGTGCAGCCCGATATGGTCCGATCCGACTTCTGCGATATAACGCAACGCTGCTGCACAATCATTTATAAGGAACGATTCGAACCGGTTAACCACTTCGACATTAAAATAGACATTATGGTCTTTGAAAATACGCGCGGCTTTTTTCATACTTGCTACACTTCTGTCCCAATTCTCCTGCATTTCGGTTTGCGATGAAATCTTTCCATTCCATGCGCTGTAGATGATTCCGCTACAGTCCGAGATTCCCGCTTTCTGCATGGCAATCGCAGTATTCTCCAGAATTTTCAAACCGGCATTCCTGTAGGCTTCGTTTGAAGAACCGATATCTTCTGGTCCATTCAAGCCAAGGCTGACTACAAGAGTGATACCGTTTTTTTCCGCTTCATCGCGTAGAAGCTTGATCTCGTCATCCGATCGGGTAGACAGATATATCGCGCCGAATTCAAGCAAATCAAAACCCAATTCCTTTACTTTTTTAATAAGTGAAAATTGCTCATTCATCCATTCAGAAACAAAACTACCGTAATGTATCCCCAGTTTATTCATCTTGTACTCCTTTCCACGAATATATATTCTTTTACGTATTACTGTCGGTCACAGCAAATACGTAACTTTCAAGACAATGTTCGACATGTGCCAGAACCAGATTTCTGGGCGATTTAGATATTTCCCCGGATCGAACCTTTGCATATTGATTTGGCATAAACTGACTTACCATTGTATCCGGAATCTGCGATTCGTTAAAATTGCAGAACATTCTTTCGATGGACTCGGTAACTGCAGAAAAGGGTAAATAATACCGGCAGCGGTCAGAATAGCTAAATTTTCGTTTTAAGCGGAGTTCGTCTTCTGTGCCATGATAATGTTTTTTCCAGTATTCTGGATTCATAATCATTTCCTTTTCAAGCATTTCAGAAAAATGAGATAAGGCAATATTTTTGCATGAGAATAATTCTTTTTCAATTGATTCTAGTGCAAACAACCCTTCCCGAAGTGCAAAAGTCAAGGCAGGGCCGACCTTCAATAGTGCAATACCGTCCTGAACCATCTCTTTCAACTTGAAAGCCTGTTGATAATCAGTCGAATGTCCTTCGAACACCAAACCAGGAAAATTTTCTAACCGATAAATTAAATCCTTGGCAGCTTTCCGATCGTATACATGAATTGTTTCATCGCCGAATTCCACCCCGGGCTGTACAACAACTGCAATAACACGATCCCAGACTGCGCCAAGACCGGCCTTAATAAATTTTCTTTCAAATATATTAACCGTTGATTCAAAATCATCCGCAGAGGTTACCCTAAGTACTTCAGCTTGAACGGCTCCTCCAGGAATGGGGACTTCACTCCCGATGACATATACCGGGGCAAATCCCTGGTGCCCTGATGCGCAAAGTTGTGCATATGCATTCTCGACCGTCAAAGCCAAATCAACAGCTCTGGAAGCAATGATTTCTGTATCGAGTACCCGGCTTTTATCGTCATCAGCAAGATACATGCTTGTATCAATATGTATTTTTGAAAAACCCGCCTGTACATATAAACGGATTAATTCCCGTGATTCAATCATGGCTTTTTCTGCTGTCAGC
>JBBRXH010000190.1:0-3611 GCA_038248565.1 Peptostreptococcales bacterium
CACCTACCAGACATTTTTAAACAAAATGAGGTTAGGTGCGCAACCGAAGAATTCCTTTCCGCCTGAAGGCGGGGAATTCCTGTATGGCGCCTACCAGACATTTTTAAACAAAATGAGGTTAGGTGCGCAACCGAAGAATTCCTTTCCGCCTGAAGGCGGGGAATTCCTGTATGGCGCCTACCAGACATTTTTTAACAAAATGAGGTTAGGTGCGCAACTTAAGCGAATCGCTGAACAGGAGGTTTTAATAGATGCAGATTATTGTAGTCGGCTGCGGAAAAGTCGGATCCAAATTCGCTCAAATTATGGCTGCTGAAGGCCATGACATAGTGATTGTCGATAATGACAGTGAGAACTTCAAATTGCTGGGTCCTAATTTCAATGGCCTGACAGTTCTCGGCGTGCCTATTGATGAAGATGTGCTGAAGCACGCCGGAATTGAAACAGCTGACGGGCTTGCTGCAGTGACTCCGGATGACAATATTAATATGATGGCTTGCCAGGTAGCCAAGGAAATATTTAAGGTGCCCAGAGTTTTTGCCAGAATCCAGGACCCTATCAGAGAGAAGGTGTTCTATCAGTTCGGCGTTCAAACTGTATGCCCCACGAATATTGCCGTGGACGAAATCAGGTTCATGATGCTGGGTAAACAGGATATCACCAATCATACCATCGGTCACACTTCCATCAGTTTTGTCTACGAAGAAGTCCAAAAATCCAGTTTTGGGCAAAAGCTCTCCAGCTTAGCTACCAGTCAGGATTCTATGATTTTCGGGGTCATTAAAAAAGGCCGCCTGGTTTTTGCCGCGCCCAACATAAGACTCGAAGCAGAAGATATCGTCGTCATTGCCCATAAAGCAAATTAGAAGGGGGCTGCCAAATGAATATTGTTATTGTCGGTGGTGGCAAGGTTGGTTATTATCTCTCAAAGACTCTGCTATCCTATAATCATAAGCTCATGATCATCGAACTACATAAAGAAATCAGTGAGAAAATTGCAAACGAACTTTTTATTCCGGTTTTAACCGGCGATGCTACAAAAATCGACATATTGGCTGCAGCAAATACGGATAAAGCGGACATCTTTATTGCTGTTACCGGGCAGGATGAGGAGAACCTAATTGCCTGCCAACTGGCCAAGAAAAATTTCGGTGTTAAAAGAACCATCGCCAGGGTGAATAATCCTAAAAATATTAAGGTATTTGAGACCCTTGGTGTAGATATTGCCGTCAGCAGCACTTCACTGATCTCAGACCTAATTGAGCAGGAAGTAGACTATGCAGGCATGCAGACTTTGACAACAATCAACAGCGATAAACTTGTTATCAGTGAGATAGAGATTACCAAAACTTCCCCTGTCCACAATAAAATAATCGGAGATCTGCATATACCCAGCGGTTGCGTACTCGTCTCCATAATCAAGCGTGACGAGGTTTTATTGCCTAAGTATTCCAGCCTGCTGCGCGCCGGCGATACGGTCATCGTTATCTCCAATCGGGAAGACAAAAAAGTGCTAAGAGACTTTTTTATCGGCTCGCGTTTTTAGGTTATTCATTACCAAAGCCAAAACGGAAGAATTCCTATCCGCCAATTTTTAACAAAAATTAGGTTCAGTGCACAAAACAATGCCGTGTTTTAATTTAAAACACGGCATTGTTTTGTGCATCATCCAACGACTATTTTGCCCTCCGGATATACGATATTTTCGTGCTCCTTATGAGCTCTCATGGCTATGGCAATGGCGAAAGTCAGCGGGCCTACCCTTCCAAGGAACATTGTAATAATGAGCAGAACCTTGCTGATCGCATGAAGGTTGGGCGTGATGCCCGTTGATAAGCCAACCGTGCCGAAAGCAGATGTGACTTCAAGTAAAACATTGATAAAATTGATATGCTCAACGCCTATAATGATGGTCGTCATGACGAATATCAGTGTAATAGCCAGGCCCGCGATTGAGAGAGACTTGCTGACCACATCCTGTGAAACTTTTCTTCTTAGTATGATCGTATCATCTAATCCTTTAACATTACAGACGATAGCCATGATTATGATGCCGGCTGTCGTGACCTTGATGCCGCCTCCCGTCGATCCGGGCGCTGCCCCAATGAACATCAGCAGAATTGTACCAATTTTGGAGACCTCAGTCATATCATTTGTAGACAAAGAATTAAAACCAGCCGTACGGCTTGTGACCGAATGAAAAATCGCAGAATTTAATTTCCCGAAAATGTCCAGGGGCCCCATGGTCAAAGGGTTTGAATATTCAACCATGAAGAAGAATACCGCTCCTGCAAGAATTAGGCTGCCGGTCATAATCAGTACCAGCTTAGTCTGAAGGTGCAGTCCTTTCAGTCTGGGGTTCTCATAAAGATCTCTCCAGACCATAAAACCAAGACCACCTATTATAATCAGCAGTGCCGTCGTATAGAGTACAACCGGGTCATTATTATAGGCGGTTAAACTTCTGTAGCCTCCAGTTAAATCGAAACCCGCATTACAAAACGCCGAAATTGCATGGAAAACACCCATATAAACGCCTTTAGCGCCATACTCGGGTACAAAGCGCGATGCAAGTAAAAGTGCCCCAACAAACTCAATATAGAAGGTGACGAGGACGACATTTTTTATAAGATTAAGGACACCATCATAAGTGAAATAGTTCAAGGATTCCTGAGCCAGGACTCTGCCTTTCATACTGACCCGTCTGCCGAGAAGCACGGAAAAGAAGGTCGCCAGAGTTACGATACCCAGCCCGCCGATTTGTATGGTAAATATAATAACGATTTGCCCAAACAAAGTCCATTGGGTCAAAGTATCGGCGATGACGAGTCCGGTGACGCAGGCCGCAGAAGTTGCGGTAAATATGCCATTTAAAAATCCGATGCTATGGCCATCGTTGGATGCCATAGGTAGACTGAGCAGCGTACCGCTGATAAAAATCAGCGTAGCGAAACTCACCACGATCAGCCTGGTCGGTGAAACATTTGTAATTCTCATATCTTTTTTGCGATATAGGATATTTTCCATACTATACCTTTCCGTTCTAACAGTTCTGACGGTTTGTTCCAGATCATTCTATCAGTTTAGCTATATATAATATAAGCTTCTCCTATTATACAATCCCGAATTGAAATTTGCGAGTAAAATGAATAATAAGTGAACGCCATAAGAAAAGCTCCGCTAAATAACGGAGCTTTTCCTGTAAACCGGCGACGTCCTACTTTCCCAGGCATCGCTCGCACTTTGTGCTTCGCTCCTCCGGTCTCTCCGTTCCCTACGCTGTCGTATTTAACACTGCAGTTAAAGCTGCGTTAAATACGCAACGCTTCGCTTACCATTTTGTGCTTCGCTCCTCCGGTCTCTCCGTTCCCTACGCTGTCGTATTTAACACTGCAGCTAAAGCTGCGTTAAATACGCACTTGCCCTTTGAGTGTGAGGGAGGATACTTGGTGGGCGTCAACTATATTTAAATTAACTTCGTCTTAAAGCCATAAGAAAAGCTCCGCTAAATAACGGAGCTTTTCCTGTAAACCGGCGACGTCCTACTTTCCCAGGCAGTTGCCCACCAAGTATCATCAGCGCTGAAGAGCTTAACTACTGTGTTCGGGATG
>JBBRXH010000191.1:0-3594 GCA_038248565.1 Peptostreptococcales bacterium
GGCACGATTTGGCGGATGAAATTAAAGCTGCCGATGAGGTTCACATCGATGACCTGGGAAAAATCTTCCGGGGACATGCGCATCAGAAGCTTATCCTTGGTGATGCCTGCATTGTTCACTAAGATATCGATTCTGCCGAAGGCTTTGATTGCCGTTTCTACGACCATGGCAACCTGAGCATAATCCTGTACATCTGCCTTCATGATCTCGACCTTTGTCCCAAAGTGTTCAAGCTCTGATTTGGTTTTTAATGCAGCCTCGTCATTGGATTTATAGCATAAAAACACGTTGGCGCCCTGCTTGCAGTAGGCCTGGGCAATGGCTTTTCCTATTCCTCTGACGCCGCCTGTGATGATGGCACTCTTATCCTTTAACATCTATTTCCCCTCCTGACAGCTGACTTCTTTAAGTGTTGCCAGAGTAGTGTTCAAACTTTCCATGTCTTCCACATGCATAGTCAGAATTTCATGATTGATTTTTTTGACAAGGCCGCTTAAAGTTTTTCCCGGTCCTATTTCAATGGTGGCTTCTATTCCGGCCGCGACCAGATTCCTGATGACTTCCTCCCAGTAAACCGGGCTGTAGACCTGAACGGCCATAAGCTCAGCCAGTCTTTCCTGACCGCCATCCTGATAAAAATCTCCGCCGCCAATGGTTTCTCTGATATCCACCATAGTTACATTGGAATAAATAGGAAGGGATGGCTCATTTAAGCCCGCTTCCATCAGAAGTTCCTTGAGTTTTGGCACCACTGACGCCATTAAAGGACTGTGAAAGGCATTGCCGACGCTGAGCATGACTGTTTTAATGTGACCGAGGTCCTTGGCCGTTTCCATGAAACGAATAAGGGCATCTCTGTCTCCGGCGACGACAGTCTGAGTGGGTGAATTGAAATTCACGCCCTCGATGACGCCATCTTCTCTGGACAGTTCAACGCAGCGCAAAATATCTTCTCTATGACCCATAGCAGCTACCATGCCGCCTTTTCCGGATTCACTCATCCATTGGCCTCTTTTTTTAACGATTTCCAGGCCTGTTTTAAAATCCCTGATACAGTCTCCTGCGGTCAGCGCTGCGTATTCTCCCAGACTGAACCCGGATAGGGCTATGATTTCTATTGGATCTAAGCAGTCCGAAAAATTCTGAGCCTGTTTCAGCGTTTGAAATTCCTTCATGAAAGCTTTATAGGCCGCCATGGTGACGGTATAAATACTGGGCTGGGTGATTTCCGTCTGGCGCAGCATTTCCTTTGTGCCTTCAAAACACCAATCTTTAATTTCTTCTCCTGCCATATCAAAAATCTGTTTGGCTTCAGGAGAATGATCAAAAAGATCTTTTCCCATGCCCGAGTATTGCGCCCCCTGGCCGGCAAACAGCAATGCTATTTTCATACTGCACCTCCCTGCTTTTCGCAGCAGCAACTCGCGTCAGGTGCTGCGCCTAAAAACCTGCAAGCCTTAGCATAGACCTGCTCAGCTTCGCCAAACATTTCTTCGATGATCTCCTTCGCGCTTTGTTCCTTATTAATCATCCCAGCAATCTGTCCTGACATGACGGAGCCATCATTGGTCAGTCCGTCCTTCACCGCCATTCTAAGGGTGCCGGTGCACAGTTCGTTGATTCTAAAAGGATCCTCCCCGGCTTTTTCCAGCTTTAAGATCATTCTTGACAGCTTATTTTTCAGCACGCGGACGGGATGGCCGGTGCTTCGCCCCGTCACCACCGTATCCGAATCCTTCGCCTTTAAAATTTCCTTCTTATAATTATCCGATACGGTGCATTCATGGGCCACCAAAAATCTGGTCCCCACCTGTACGCCCTGGGCGCCCAGCATGAATGCCGCCGCCACCCCGCGGCCGTCGCCTATGCCTCCGGCCGCTATGACCGGAATCTTCACCGCATCGACGATCTGTGGCATCAGTGCCATGGTAGTTATTTCTCCAATATGGCCGCCTGCTTCCAGCCCTTCCGCGATGATGGCGTCAGCTCCGGCCCGCTCAACCCTTAGGGCTAAAGCGATGGATGCCACCACAGGAAGGACCTTGATGCCGTTTTCTTTAAGCCTTGCAATATATTTGCCCGGATTCCCGGCGCCCGTCGTCACGACGGCAACTTTTTCCTCACAAAGCACATCGATGATGCCGTCCACGAAGGGGCTCAGCAGCATGATGTTGACGCCGAAAGGCTTGTCGGTCAGCGCCCTTGTTTTGCGGATTTCGGCTCTAACCCATTCCGGATCTGCCCCTCCGCAGGCAACGACGCCCAGTCCACCGGCGTTGCTGACGCCCGCCGCCAGAGAGCTGTCCGCAATCCAGGCCATTCCGCCCTGGATGATGGGATATTCAATATTTAAAAGTTCTGTAATTGCTGTCTTCATCGATTCGCCTCCTAAAACTGTATGATTATGGCCCCGGCGCTTAAGCCTCCGCCAAATCCCACAAGCATGACCTTATCTCCCGCCTTGACTTTTGCTGATCTCAGCAGATCATCCAAAGCCATGGGAACGCTGGCTGCTGATGTGTTTCCCGTATTTTCTATGCTGATTTGAAATTTTTCCATGGGGATATTATATTTTTGGGCTATATTGCTGATGATCCTGATATTGGCCTGGTGAGGCACAATGTAATCGATATCCTCTATCTTAAGTCCTGTCTTGGAAAGAACCTTCTCCATGACCTCGGATACCGCGCCAACTGCAAATCTGAATACCTGAGTGCCATTCATGGCAAGGTACATCGGCCATTTATCCTCCTCTTTGGTGAAGGGGGTCTTCAGGTAGGTCATGCCGCAGGTCAGGGCATCATTCACGTCGTCATAGTTTTGAATGTAACTGCCGATGATGCCCGGTTTATCTGGATCAAGCTCAAGTATGGCCGCGCCCGCACCGTCGCCAAAGAGAATGCAGGTCCCCCGGTCTTCCCAGTTGACAATCCTGCTGAGCCGCTCGCTGCCTATGACCAGCGCCCGTTTTATACCAGCGGTCTTCATGAGGCTCTCAGCAACCCAGGTGCCGAAGATAAAGCCGCTGCAGGCAGCATTAAGATCAAAGGCGATAGCATTTTCAAGGCCCATCTCTTTTTTAACCAAGGCGCCCATAGAAGGCACCAGCATATCTGGCGTTACCGTGGCAAAGATGACAAGACCGATGTCTGAAGTCTTAATTGGACCGGCGCCCTGGCTTCCCTCGCCAAAAAGTCCTTCTCCCAGCATGGCCTGCTTGGCCGCCTTCACAGATATATCAAGGGCTGTTTCCTCTTCTGCCACATGCCTCGCTGCGATGCCTGTTCTGCTGGTGATCCACTCACTGTCTGTATCTACGAATTCCTTTATTCTATCGTTATCTACCTTTAATTTAGGCAGCGCTTTTCCTGTTGCTATAATATTGACGCCCAACTTGAATTCCTCCTTTTATTTTGATTATCAAACTATTTGATAGTATTATAGGATTGATTTTAAAATCTGTCAACACCCTGATAAAGTTAGCAAGGCCCCGAATTTGTGATTTTCGAGGCCTAATTTTTATAGTTTATTGAATTCTCGATTTGTCAGAACTATTTTTTTGAGCTTGCAGCTTCCAGCAGAAGCCTCTGCAGA
>JBBRXH010000192.1:0-3591 GCA_038248565.1 Peptostreptococcales bacterium
GTCATGATGGGCATTGATAAAATCAATGATCGTAGAACTTTTGATTAAGGGGGTATCCCCACATAGAATTAAAACGTCTCCGGTTTCAGGAATAGATCCTGCTGCCTGCATGACCGCATGTCCGGTGCCAAGCTGCTGCTTTTGCGCTGCAAAGGTGACTTTCAAATCCGAACAGGCTCGAATAACTTCGTCTGCGCCATGTCCGACGACTACGATGATATTTTCTATGCCGGAAAGCGACACCTGGCGAATCACATGCTCCAGCATATATCTTCCGCAGACCCGGTGCAGTACCTTGGGTACATCGGATTTCATCCTGATTCCGGCTCCGGCGGCTAAAATGATGGCGGTATTACAAATCATCCAATCATGCTCCTTTATATTTTGCGGGGTTTTGCCGCAAATTGAATTAACTTAATTATTATAGCATTTTTCTTGGCGTTCTTAAAGGGAAAATAGATAAAAATATCCCACGTCTTCTATGTATACAAAAGACATGGGCGTCATATCGTGAACAGCTAAAATTCTGCTGTCAACAAAGGACCGGCTGCGTCATGAAGCCGGTCCTTTTTAACCTTAAATAATTATTCTGTTTCGGGATTCAATATCAAAATTGACATTAATCCTTCTATTCTTCGTCGGCGGGTTCCTCGGGAGCAACCTCAGCCGCAGCCTCAGGAGCTACCACGGGAGCAACCTCAGCAACACTATCCACCTTTTCGCCAAGTACTTTTTCATATTCTGCGAAAATGGCGTCCTTTATTTTGTTTCTGGTTTCAGATACCAGCGGATGAGCGATATCTCTGAAGTCACCTTCCCCCATCTTTCTGCTCGGCATTGCAATAAAAAGTCCATTCTGTCCTTCGATAATCTTGATGTCGTGTACTACAAATTCATCATCAAAAGTCACGGAAACAACGGCTTTCATTTTGCCCTCATCGTTTACTTTTCTTACTCTTACATCAGTGATTTTCATCTTGTCGCACCACCCTTTCGCGGTCCAAATTAACTTGTTGTATACAATGTACAACCGCTTTTGGCCTTCATTATACAGTATTTTTATTTATTCCACAAGAATTTTTTATCAGAATACGCTGGTATTCGGAAATACTTCAATTTTTTTGCTGTTTTCATCGACTTTTCCCAAATAAACCAGTGGGAAATAGTCTTCTACCTTCTTTTTTTCCGGTTCTCTTGACGCAATGACCACACCAGTGCCGACTATTTCCACATCAAATTCCTTCATCATATCGGATATTCCTTTTGCACTGCCACCGGCCCGCATAAAATCGTCGATAATGATTGCTTTCGTTCCGGGAGTTATGGCTCTTTTTGCAATAGACATTTTCTGTATGCGATCCGTTGATCCTGAAAAGTAATTGATGCTGAGGGTTGATCCTTCGGAGATTTTGCTTTCCCTTCTGATGACAACCATGGGGATGTTAAGCAGATCCGCCGTCATAAGCGCCACCGGGATACCTTTTGTTTCTACGGTAATCACATAGTCCGCCTTCTTGTCTATAAATTTTCTCGCAAAAACTTCTGCTGTTCTTTTAGCAAAAGTACTGTCAAACATGATATCAGAGGTATAAAGAAAGCCTCCCGCCAAAATTCTGCCGGGATCTTCAAGCTTTGTGCAAAGATCTAAGAGAAGCTTGTCCACTTCCCTATTGGAAATATGAGGGATGTACTTGACGCCTCCCGATGCGCCGGCCGAAGTCTCTATAATACCGAGCTCCATAGTCTGCATCATCTTTCTGGCTACGGAAAGGTCTTCACTGATACTGGATTTCGCTGCACCAAACTTTTCAGCAAAATAACCCAGAGAAAAGTTTTTGCTGGGATTTTGCGCCAGAATTTTAATAATTGCTCCTACCCGATCTGTTCTTTTCATCTGAAATTTCCCCTCTTCCCACGCGTTCCTCTTGTTTTTTACTAATAATATAGTATGCGTTTTCCAATATTTTGTCAAATTCCACTGTCCTACCGGCTCATCTATGGTATACTTTATCAAAGATTTACTGATAATCAACTGGAGGTTTAAATGCGTGATTTAAAAAATCATAAACATATTCATTGTATTGGCATCGGCGGAATAGGGCTCAGTGCCCTTGCCGAGATATTTCTGTCACGGGGATATCAGGTGTCCGGTTCCGACCACAAACAGTCAGAAGTGACTGAGCGTCTAAGCAGAGCAGGCGCATCTGTTTTTCTTGAACATGATGCTGCCAATATAAAAGGGGCTGATCTTGTCGTTTATTCAGCGGCAGTGTCCCTGGATAATCCTGAACTTTTAGCCGCAGCTGCCGAAGGAATCCCCGCCGTAACCAGGGCAAAGCTTCTGGGCTGCCTGATGGGCGAGTATCAGAGGAGCATCGCCATTTCAGGTACCCACGGTAAAACAACAACTACTTCCATGGTTTCATTAATACTGAAAGACGCCATGAAGGATCCCTCGATCCTGGTCGGCGGCAATCTGTCCGAGATTGGCGGAAACGTGCGAATCGGTCAAAGCGCCTACTTCGTTACTGAAGCCTGTGAATACATGGACAGTTTTTTGAGTCTAAAGCCAAACATAGAGATTATTTTGAATATCGACTCGGATCATCTGGACTATTTCAAAGATATCGATCATATTGTCAGTTCTTTTGACACCTTTGCCAGGCTGGTCCCTGAGGACGGCTATGTCATCGCCTATTCAGCAAATCCTTTCGTAAGCAGTATACTGGATAACCTGGTCTGCGCGGTAATCACCTTCGGTTTTGAAGAGCAGTGTGACTATTATGCCTCTGATATCCTTTTTGATGCCATGGGTATGCCCTCCTTCACCGTTTCCCATATGGGCATTAAACTGTGTTCTCTTCAGCTTGCTGTGCCGGGAGAACACAACATCGCCAATGCGCTTGCAGCTTTTGCCTGTTGTCACACCCTAAAAATTGCCACGGAACAAATTGCACTCACTTTGGAGACTTTTTCCGGCACCCAAAGAAGATTTGATGTCATCGGGATCACTGAAAATAAGGTGAAGATTGTTGATGATTATGCTCACCATCCCACTGAAATAAAAGCGACCTTAAAGGCAGCCCGCAATATTCCCCATAACGACCTTTGGTGCATCTTTCAGCCCCACACCTACACCAGGACACTGGCACTATTTGATGATTTCGCCGAAGCTCTATCTGGGGCAGATAAAATAATTCTGGCCGAGATTTATGCGGCCAGAGAAAAAAATATTACAAAAATCAGTTCTTCATCTCTGACAGATAGAATTCTGGAGCAATTTCCGGAAAAAGAAGTCAACTTTATAGAAGATTTTGATGAAATAGCTGCCTTTATACTAAAAAACGCCCAGCCTGATGATTTGGTTATCACCATGGGCGCCGGCGATATTTATAAGGTGGCAGAAACAATTATAGAAATGGATGCCGCGAATATGCAGCCATAGTTTTCTCACTGAAGGTTTGATCTCTTTTCAGTAGCAAGATGGTTTGATCGTCAAAGACGGTATCCGCTTAGTCTTCTGCTCTCCTGATATTCGCCCCAAGCCGCGTCAGCTTCTCGACAAAATCCGCGTAACCCCGTTCAATATGA
>JBBRXH010000193.1:0-3586 GCA_038248565.1 Peptostreptococcales bacterium
ATATAGGGCATCCCATAGTCGGGGACAATCTTTACGGCAAGGAAGAGGTGTGGCTCATAGAAAGGCATGCGCTTCACGCCCAATATTTAAAATTTATACATCCGGTCAAAAGGGACATCATAGAAATAAATACCGATTTGCCTGATGATATGAAGAAACTGGTAAAGATACTCACCGATTCAGAGGAGAAAAAATAAGAAATGACAGACGATCAAAAAAGGAAAAACTGTTTAAAAATATTGAAATTCGAAGCTTAAGTGGTTGACTTAATCAGTTTAAAATAGTAAAATATATTAATAATTTCAACTGACAGGCAATTAATCGATTGTAATTTATTGAGATAGAAGGAGTGTAAAAAAATGGCTAGGATGTATTATGAAAAGGATGCAGATTTAAAATTATTGGATGGTAAGAAAGTGGCTATTATCGGGTACGGCAGCCAGGGCCACGCCCACGCATTGAACTTAAAAGAAAGTGGCGTGGATGTGATCGTTGGATTATATGAAGGTAGCCCTTCAATAGAAAAGGCCAAGGCAGCAGGCTTAAAAACAGCTACTGTAGCAGAAGCTGCTAAAGCTGCTGATATCGTTATGATTCTCCTTCCGGATGAAAAACAGAGAAAAGTCTACGAGGAAGAAATAAGGCCGAATCTTGTAGAAGGCAATGCGCTGGCTTTTGCCCACGGATTTAATATTCATTTTGACCAGATTGTACCGCCAAAAAATGTTGATGTATTTATGGGAGCGCCAAAAGGACCGGGGCATCTTGTCAGAAGAGTTTATCAGGAAGGCTTCGGTGTACCGATGCTGATCGCTGTCTATCAGGATTATACTGGTAAGGCAAAGGATATTGCCCTGGCTTATGCCAAAGGTGTAGGCGGAACAAGAGCTGGTGTTATCGAAACCACATTTAAAGAAGAAACAGAAACAGATTTATTCGGAGAACAATGCGTGCTTTGCGGTGGCGCCACTGAGCTTATCAAAGCAGGCTTTGACACTTTGACTGAAGCTGGATATCAGCCTGAGATCGCTTATTTCGAATGCTTACATGAACTAAAGCTCATTGTGGACCTTCTTTACGAAGGTGGTTTTGAGAAGATGAGATATAGCGTCAGCGATACTGCTGAGTATGGAGACTACGTTGCCGGTAAGAGAATCATTAATCAGGAAACCAGAAAAGAAATGAAAAAAATGCTTGAAGAGATACAAAGCGGTAAATTTGCAGAAGCCTGGATCGTCGAAAACATGACGAACAGACCTAATTTTAACGCTATTAAGAGAAGAGAACTTGAGCATCCGATTGTTGAGGTCGGCAAGAATCTAAGGGATATGATGTCTTGGATCAAAAAATAACGATTGGGTGAAAAATATGAAGCTAAAAGGCTCACAAATCATAATGGAATGCCTCAAAGAACAAGGCGTTGATATTATATTCGGCTATCCTGGAGGACAGATCATGCCTCTTTATGACGCCTTATATGATTATCTGGATGATATAAAACATGTTCTGACGAGCCATGAACAGGGTGCTACTCATGCTGCTGACGGTTATGCCAGGTCTACTGGTAAGGTTGGTGTTTGTTTTGCGACCAGCGGACCTGGGGCAACAAATACAGTGACCGGAATTGCAACAGCCTATATGGATTCTGTTCCCATGATTGTTATTACGGGACAGGTTCCGTTAGCCCTAATTGGAAAAGATGCATTTCAGGAGGTTGATATCACCGGGATTACAATTCCAATCACAAAGCATAATTACTTCATCAGTCGTGTGGAAGATATTGCACCGAGTATCCGTAAAGCATTTAAAATAACTATGAGTGGCAGACCCGGACCTGTGCTTATCGATGTACCCAAAAATCTGATGCTTGAACTTTGTGACTATGAGCCTGAAAGTCCCGTCACAAAAGAATTGACGAAACCTGTTGCCATCTCAGATGTGACCATCATAGCCGATTATATTAACAAGTCAAAGAGGCCTGTAATTTATTCCGGCGGGGGAATTATTATCTCGAATTCCTCAACAGAATTAACTGACCTGGCCGAAAAGGCCAATATTCCGGTAATCAGTACGCTGATGGGATTAGGGTCTTTTTCGAGAAAAAATCCGCTTTCTCTTGGAATTGTAGGTATGCATGGTGAGAAAGAGTCCAATCTGGCCATCCATAACAGCGATTTAGTCATAGCAATCGGAGCGAGATTCAGCGACCGCGTAACGGGAGACGTCAGCAGATTTGCCAAAGATGCCAAAATCATTCATATTGATATAGATGAGTCGGAAATCGGTAAAAATGTGAGCGTTCATAAATTCCTTATCGGGGATATTAAAGATATACTGACAAAATTGATACCACTTATAGAGAAAAAAGATAGAGACGACTGGCTTGGCACAATTAAAAGCTGGAAAAAAGTCAAAGGTGGAGATCAGGCTTCCTTTAGTCCGGACAATATTTTCAGGGTACTTCACGAAAGCCTTGGAGATGATGTGCTTGTAGTTACTGAAGTGGGCCAGCATCAAATGTGGACTGCTCAGAAATGGCCATTTACAAAGCCCAGAACCTTTATAACTTCCGGGGGTCTTGGTACCATGGGCTTTGGCCTTGGTGCTGCGATTGGAACTCAAATGGCAAATCCGGATAAAAGAGTACTGCATATCGCAGGTGATGGCTGTTTTAGAATGAACTGCAATGAACTTATTACAGTTGCAGCTCAGAAACTTCCCATAATAACCGTCGTCTTAAAAAATGACACTTTAGGTATGGTAAGACAATGGCAGAAGTTGTTTTTTGGCAGGAGATACTCCGCTACAGACCTTCCGGATATTGTTGATTATGTTAAATTAGCTGAAGCTATGGGACTTTCCGGCTATTTTGTTAAGGACTTGACTGATCTTAAGGGTGCTCTGGAAAAAGCCAAGATAAACCCAACAGGTACAGTTATCATTTGTGATATCCATATTGATGAGAATGTTTTTCCAATTGTGCCACCGGGTTAAGCACTAAACAATCAGGTATCGGCTGAATAGTCGGGAAAGCAGTATAGATGGACCATAACGCGCTGAATACAACTAAAGAATACAAAAAAGGGGTTGCCTATGCAGCCCTTTCCTATACTATTTGGGGAATATTGCCTATATACTGGAAGGCCTTGGATCCAATAAATCCCTTGCTGATTATGGCATATAGACTAATTATGGCCTTTATATTTGTCCTTGTAATGGCATTAATCCTCTATAAGTCAAAAGAAATTCTGGCGCCGATTAAGGAAAAGGGTGCTGTAATTAGTTTTATTGTTAGTGGAATATTGATCTCATTTAACTGGGGTGTCTATATATGGGCTGTCAATAATGGGCATATTCTACAGGCCAGCATGGGCTATTACATTAATCCGCTGATAACAGCACTCTTTGGGGCGTTCTTTTTTAAAGAGAAACTGAATGGCTATAAAATAGCTGCTTTAACTATGGCAGGTTTTGGTGTACTGGTCATGCTCGTAGGATACGGCCAACTCCCAACTATCGCCCTTAGCCTGGCGCTTTCATTTGCCTTTTATGGGGTAATTAAGAAAAAAAGACGAGTCAATGCGAT
>JBBRXH010000194.1:0-3556 GCA_038248565.1 Peptostreptococcales bacterium
AAAATGATAGAGCCCATGGCAAAGGAAGATCTCCCTGTTGATGCTGCAATAACGGCGTAGAGTCCTGGCCCGATGATCGCTGCAAACTTTCCGAAGATATCAAAGAACCCGAAATACTCATTGGATCTTTCGGGTGGAACGAGTTTGCCGAAATAAGATCTGGAAAGGGCCTGAATCCCGCCTTGACAGGTGCCGACCAGTATAGCAAGAATCCAAAATATGACGAGGGCCTGGTCCAAGGTCAGGAACTTCTCTTCGATGCCAAAGCCCATGATAAAGCCGATAACGCAGATTAGAAAATAAACGCCTATTGCAGCTATAATTATATTGATAGAACCGAAGCGTTTTGCAAAGACTGCAAAGAGAATGGCGCAGGGAAAGGCCACCAGCTGTGTCACAAGCAGGGCGAGAATCATACCGGAGCTGGAAAGCCCAAGAGTCGCCCCATAAGATGTAGCCATATGAATCACGGTATTGACCCCATCGATATAGAAAAAATAGGCCAGTATAAAGGTGAAGATCACTTTATTTGAAATGATATCCTTAAAAGTCCGCCAGATATTGCGGAAGGTATTGGAAACCAGCTGGGAAGGTGGGAATTCAACATAGTGGACCTGTTTGACATTTTTAAGAAATGGGATACTGAATACGGACCACCAGAGCACGCAGATCACCATGGAAATTTTAACGGCCGTAACGGAAGAAATACCGATAGACTCTCCGAACATAATCAGACCGATAGAGGCCAAAAAAGGTATGGTGCTTCCGCCGATATAGCCCATAGCGTAACCCCAGGCTGATATTTTATCCATACGTTCATGGGTCGTGACATCCGTCAGAAAGGAGTCGTAGAAAAGAAGGCTCGCCGCCCAACCGATATTTGAAAGAACATAGCCAATCAGCATGAACTTCCAGTCGTTTGCAAGGGCGCTGAAAAGCGTAAATATTAAACCAAGTATTAAGAAGGCCGTGAAAAGCTTTTTTTTCATGCCCTTATAGTCAGCAACTGCGCCGAGGATAGGTGCTAATATGGCACAAGTCAGGGTCGCGATAGAGGTTCCAATACCCCACCAAACATCACCGGCTACGCCGCCGGCTGAGGCAGCATTGACAAAATAAATTGGGAATACTGCTGCGATCATGATGGTTGCATAGGCGGAGTTGGCCCAATCGTACATTATCCAGTTCTTTTCAATTCTTGTCATGTCCTTCATCATATTTCTCCTTTTCTGCAAAAAATTCTGTTCTTAGCTGGCCATCCATTTCCCAAATAGGGATATCAAGGAGGGCGGCAGCTAGCGGGGCGATGTCAAGCAGGCTTCCGCCTGAGAGATTTAGACCATTTTTAATTTCCGGACCATTGATCAAATAGAAGGTATTATAGGCATTACCATGAAGGGAATAACCGTGATTGGCATGATGGGCATTTTGTGGATGTTCAACAAATTCAACGCCTTCAAGGGGCTCAATACCAAAGCATGCTTCACTGTCAAAGCCGGATTGCCTGAATTCTTCATCGTTTAAGATTCCTTTAATACCACTGTTTTTATCAGCAGCCAATTTTTCTATGAGCGCCTTGACTAAGGAAAGGGTCAGATCATCATTGGGGTTATGAAGATATAAAAATCCGCTGCCTCCACAGCATTTAACCCAGGCTTTCCAGGAGGATACAGTACCATTATGATGATAATTTATCAATCCTATTTCCTCTAAATATTTATTTGGATTGATACTCTTCTCAACATCTGTCATGCCATGGTCGCTAAGCACGATGATATGGCAGTTCTCACGACTACCGGAAGAGACGAGGGAAGATAGAAGGTCGGATAGCCGCGAATCCATGCGCTTAATGGCAGCCACAGCCTGTGTGGAATTTGCGCCATAAAGATGCTTATGCGAATCAACATCCGTTAGGTGAAGCATCATCAGGTCGGGCTGCTTATGCTTTATAAGATCACAAAGTACTGAACAGGCAAAATCGTCCAGCATCGGCTGCGAGGAGCCTTTTAACTTTTTCCCATATTTTAAAATTGAAGAGAGCTGCAAAAGAGGGCTGCCATTGGTTAGTGAGAGAATAATCTGATTTTCCCAAAATTTCGTCGGAAGGATTTCAGGCATATTGTACCTAATTTTAGCTTTAGCTGTAACAGGCCAGAAAATTCCTGCTGTATCCAGGTTATTTAAACTTGCTTTCTGATAGAGGGTAGGGACTTTAATATCTCTTGCATACCAATGCCAGTCGGGCTTTGCAACGCCTGGAGCAGGCAAAGTATTGTCAAATATTCCATGCTTGCTCGGAGGACAACCGGTGACGATGGAGGTATGTATGGGATAAGTGTTCGACAGGAAAACTGGTTTAACATCAGAAACAAAAGTCCCGCCCTCAGAAAGATATCTGAAGGTGGGACATTCTGCCAAAATGGATAGATCATCATTTGAAACTGCGTCCAATGAAATGATGAGAAGCTTATTTTTTGCCATAATCTTTAAAAGGTCTTTTGCCTTTTGAATCGCCGCCGCCTGACTTTGCGCGGTCATCTCCAGCGGATCTTGGACGGTCGCTGGAACTGCCGTATCTTGATCGGTCATTTGATCCGCCCGACCTCGGGCCCTGTCCAAAGCCGCCGGGTCGTGAACCCTGACGGTCTCCGCCGAATCTTGTGCCAGGTCCGCCGGATCTGGAGCCTGAACTGCCGTATTTTGGACGGTCGCCGCCGGATTTTGAACCGGAGCCCGATTCCTGCCTGCCTGCGGCCTTCTCAAAAGAGATTTTCCTGCCGCGGTGGCTAAAACTCGTCATCGCTGATAAAATAGCATCAACATGCTCTGAAGGCACTTCCACAAAAGAATATTCTTTATGTATATCGATTGCACCGATCATCTTGCCTGATATCCCCGACGCTGAAGCGATGCCCGATACGATATTCGCAGGCTGAATGTTATCCATGGTACCGACATTTAAAAATAATCTGGTCATCAGACGCCCGGCAGAAGCAACTTCCTTATCCAGGTCGCTTTCATAGCTTCTGCTGTCAATTTCATCGAAAGCTAGTTTAAACAAAGCTGAAGCGATGTCCAGTGATGTGATATATTTCTCCTGATCATCAAACTCTTTATCGTTAGCCTCTTCCATGATGCGCTCTATATAAGTATTGTATTTTGAATAGGAGCCTTCAACAAGCAGCGCTTTGATTTTATCCCCGGCTGACTCCATTTTGCGATCGGTTATATCGGATACAGTAGGGGGATGAATCTGAGTTATCTCGGATTTTGTGTAGCGCATGATATCTCTGAGCTTAAATATTTCGCGGCCGAAGATGAAGGAATAGGAGATACCGGCTTTACCGGCTCTGCCTGTTCTTCCTATTCTATGAACATAATATTCTTCGTCATTTGGAATGTCATAGTTAAAAACAGCTTCGATATCATTGACATCTATGCCTCTCGCTGCAACATCCGTAGCGACAAGTATTTCGATGGATCCTTTACGGAATTTATTCATGACACGGTCTCTTTCGCTTTGCTTCATATCGCCATGGAGTGCTTCTGCAGAGTA
>JBBRXH010000195.1:0-3539 GCA_038248565.1 Peptostreptococcales bacterium
TCCTGGGCAGGTGTTGTTCCTCATGCTTCTAAAAGCCTTCACAGCTCCATAAGCTACTACAGCGAAAAATAAAATCCCAACGATTATATTAATTATCATATCACACACGTTCCTTTCCGGATTTTATCAGAATAAACAAAGTTAAGGCAACAAACATCAGGATCAGTACTGCAGGAATAAAACCTGCTGCTAGCTTTCCGTAAACCAGCAAAGTCCCTATCTGCGTCACTAGCAATGCCAAAGTGTATCCGACTCCCATCTGAAATGCGATGGCCTGAAAAAGTTTCTTTTTGCCATCCAGTTCTGCATTCATTGCTCCGATTGCTGCAAAGCAAGGCGGCGTGAACAAATTAAAAATCAGAAATGCAAAGGCTGTTACTGGCGTAAACATTTCAGAAAGTGGTCCATTTGTTATATGAATGGTCGATTCTGAGGCCGCTAATATAACTGCAAAGGTGGCCACCACATTCTCTTTGGCAACGAATCCCGTCAATATAGCCGCAGCCGATTGCCACCCTATGAAGCCAAGAGGAATCAGCAGTGGCGCCACGATTCCGCCGACAAACGCCAGAATACTGGTCTCCTGATTCGCGGCCACCTGGAAATTAAAACCAAATGTCTGCATAAACCAGACTAAAGTATTCATCACAAGAATAATTGTTGATGCCTTGATAATAAAAGCCTTCGCTTGTTTCATCATCTGTCTCGCCGCATGCTTGAGACTTGGAACTTTATAATTTGGAAGTTCCAGAATAAAAGATGAAGTACTCTCAAATTTAAATATTTTTTTCAGTAATACCCCCCCGATAATAATCAGTACGCCAGCAATCAGATACATGCTCGGAAATATCCATGTCTGTCCCGGGAAAAACACCACAGCCATCATGGCAATAATCGGCAGTTTTGCTCCGCATGGAATAAAAGGTGTCAGCATAATGGTCACAGTCCGCTCATTATCATCCTCAATGGTTCTCGCTGCCATAATTCCAGGAATGGAACATCCTGATCCCACAATCATTGGAATGACTGACTTGCCAGACAAACCGATTCGTTTGAAATAACGATCCATCACCACTGCAACCCTGGACATATATCCACTGTCCTCAAGGAGTGCAAGACAGAAAAACAACACCATGATTAATGGAATGAATCCGATCACAGCACCAACACCACCGATGGCACCATCCACAATAAGTGCCTGAAGCAACGGATTAACGCCAATCCCTTCAAAAAAACCGTTCAGTGCATTCGGCACAACCTTTCCAAAAATAGTTTCATTTACATAACCAGATAGAAATCCGCCCAGACCGTTGATTGAAAAAGAATAAACACCCCACATGATCAGTGCAAAAATAGGAAGCCCCAAAAGCGGATTGGCAACAATTCTATCCACCTTATCTGTCAAAGTGATTTCATTTTCTTTTCTTTTTTTAATAACATTGCCTGCAACTACAGTTTTTACAAAGTTCTGCCTTGCCGTATCTTCCTTGTCAGTATTTTTTCCTTCAAAGGCAGGCTGTGCTTGAATCTTGGCAGCCGCCGCATCTATGCTGGCCGCAAGAAGTTCATTCAGTCCTTCCTTCTCATTTGCAACCACTTCAACAATTTTACACTGCAAAGCCCTGGAAAGTCCCTCAAGATTAATGATGTCGCCAGAACGCTTGATTGTATCAACTTTGTTCAACCCAATTACCACAGGAATATTCAGCTCCAGTAACTGGGTCGAGAAAAAAAGGCTTCTTTCAAGATTTCCTGCATCAATCAAATTAATGATGACATCCGGTTTTTCATCAAGGATAAAATCTCTTGCGATGGCTTCTTCACTTGTGAATGGCGCAATAGAATAGGCCCCAGGCAAATCCACGATAGTCACCTGGTTATGACGACCACCGCCATTTTCTTCTCCATGTTGTCCATGAGATCCTTTCCCATGAAGCCCGCGTCCAATTCCTTCTTTCTTATATTCTCTTCTTAAGTTTGCTTCTTTTTTATCCACCGTCACGCCAGCCCAGTTTCCCACATATTCTGACTTCCCTGTAATAGCATTAAATAATGTAGTTTTACCAGAATTGGGGTTTCCCGCAATAGCTATCTTCATCCTTATTCCTCCGATAATTGGTTGTTATATTCCTAATTAATATTCCTAATTAATTTTGCCAATTGATATCCGTTATCAATTAGTTTTCAAAAGAGAAAGCAGACTTGCTGCTTTCATTGTTTATTATTCGTTTTGACTGCCGATTATTTATACAAGTTCTATGGATTTTGCCATGTTCTTGTCTATAGCATATCTGATATTTTTGACACTGATGATATAATTCCCCGATAGAATAGAAATCAGGGTTATTTCTTCCCCTTCAGAACACCCCAAAGAAAAAAGGAACTTCTTGATCTTCTCATTGCCTGAAACAGTCTTAATTTGTCTGATGTCACCTGGCTTAGATTTATATAATGGCATAATATTCACCTTCTCTATCTCACGATGTAATACTGGAAAAGTTTTTCCATATCAATATTGATAATCATTATCAATTAACTAAATTATAAGCCCTACCACACCTATTGTCAACATCATTTTTTTTAAAAAATCTTAAATACCTCAATTCGAGTATTTAAGATTTTAAGTATTTAAGTGTTTAAGTGTTTAAGTGTTTTTTTGTTAATTAAAAAGTGAATCAATATATTGGCACGCGTGAAGTGCAGAAACCGTACCATCGGCTGAAGCGGTTGTCAGTTGCCGTATTGCTTTTACACGACAATCTCCTGCGGCAAAGACACCTTTAAGAGAGGTTTTGCAGTCTTCACCTGCGACTATATATCCAGTTTCATCAAGCGCAATCATATTCCCAAAATTTCTATTGTTTGGAATTTGTCCAATCAAAACAAACAATCCCTCAATTTTGATATTCATTTCCTCTTCATTATGAACATCAGATATGACAACAGCGTCCAGACATTCATCGCCCTCAATACTTTTAACCACAGAGTTCAATACAAACTTAATATTATCTTTAGTTTTAAGCCGGTCCGCCAGCTTTTGCTCGCCTCTGAATGAATCGCGATGGTGAATCAGGTATACGTTTCCACAATATGCCGATAAAGTTTCCGCACCCTGCAACGCCGAATTCCCACCGCCTACAACTGCCACATCTGTATCCTTATAAAAGGCTCCATCACATATAGCACAATATGAAACGCCTTTTCCAGAAAGATGCTCCTCGTGTTGAATTCCAAGTTTACGATGTTCAACCCCCGTTGCAATAATAACGCTCTTACATTTCAGTTCATTTTTGCCTGTTATTACAGTGATCAAATCACCGTTTGGATATATACCGTCCACCCTTTCAAAATCAATCTCAACGCCTAAAGAAATGGCCTGTTCATATAGGTTATCTGCGAATTCTCCACCGCTTATTTTTTTAATTCCCGGATAATTCTCCACCCTGGGCGAATAACTGATCTGCCCACCTATATTTTCAGCTTCAAGTACAAGAACACTTTTTCCTGCCCTTGCAGCATAAATAGAAGCTGTCAATCCA
>JBBRXH010000196.1:0-3509 GCA_038248565.1 Peptostreptococcales bacterium
GATCTGTCCGACCGGGAATCTCTGTAGGAAGTCCTGCATTACTGTCATGCCGCCCTGTTTTGTAAAGCCTGCATCTGCAACGGCAACTTCTTTGATGTTTGGATACTGAGCCATGACTTCTGTCCAGCCTGCGTTGGCATCGATAACTGGTGATGCACCTGCCATACCCTGAACATGAACGATGCTGCCTTTAGGTTCGCCATATTTTGCTGTGAGTAATGCGACTGCACTTTCAGCCAGAAGTTTGCCTGAAAGCTTATGGCTCTGAGTGATTTCTGAAATATACATGCCTGTTCCTGGTTCAGCATTGATGGTTCTGTCTATAATGAAAAGTGGAACGCCAGCATCTTCAGCCATTTTAACGACGGGTACGAGGGCTTCGGATTCTAGGGGCGCCACGATGAGGGCATCCGGCTTCTGAGCTAAAAGACTTTCAACGTCAGCCAGTTGTTTTGAAGGGTCCTGATTAGCGTCTGCGGAAATCAGTGTTACGCCTAGATCTGCAGCCTGTTTTTCCATATCTTTCTGGTTTGTAACACGCCATGCATTGACCAATTCAGCCTGTGCATAAGCTATGACGATTTTCTTGTCTTCAGCAGCGGGTGCTTTTGTGCTGGCGCAACCTGCGAAG
Organism: Peptostreptococcales bacterium; assembly: GCA_038248565.1. Taxonomy (GTDB): domain Bacteria; phylum Bacillota; class Clostridia; order Peptostreptococcales; family Anaerovoracaceae; genus JBBRXH01. The sequence goes on from JBBRXH010000196.1 coordinate 632, forward strand.
GAACCGATTACTAAAACGATACAAAGAGCTAAAGCTATTTTTTTAAAATTCATTATTTTTTCCTCCTAGCGAAATTTTGTAATTACTATTAACAATTTTGGCAGGGTAGTGTATATTTAATGGGGGCATTATGTAACGGTACCATTGATATCAATGTTGTTAACCTCATTCGCATTTGTGATTATAACTGCGGTCAATGGTATTGTTATGCTCTCACCTCCCTTAATTTTAAACGTTGTGTTTTGTTCTACGGCTTTCGCCAAATCGTTCGGTGCACTGGTCCATGGTTCTAGTGCAAGGCAATAGGTTCTGTTCCACCAGGGATAGCCCGGTGACTGGCCATAAACAAACCAGAACCATAAACATGAGAAGATTTCTTTGGGCCAGGCAAGTCCAAATCCCAACTGCTTTTCCTGGTCGACTATGGCGTACCAGCCCTCTTTCAAGTCCTTTATATAAATCATATCCCCGTACCCGGCGTCTTCTCCGGCCACTACGGATAAATCTATCTGCTCATTGCCCTTCTTGATCATGGGCCAGTCGAATTCCTGTCCCGGCTCAAAAATCCCTGATGCCATAAACTTTGGACTATGTACAATGCCCTTCTCTGCAGGGATCATTAGTTTAATGCCTTTTCTTAGAAATGGTGCTCCGATTGCCGGATGCTGTCCCCACATGAACTCTAGGGCTTCCTCTGACAAGTTCGTGATCTTTTCAATGATATAAACAGCCGGATCATTGGCTCTTAGCTCGATGGTTTTTACAACATGAAAGGGTGTTCTGATGCAGTTCACGGAAAACGCTACTTTGATACAATCCGCCGTGTCGGTAATGATGGTGCATTCCCATCCCAGATGGGTCACTTCACCGTGGAGTCCGAGCTCTGCGCCTTTATAATTTGCAGGCCCTCCGCCGGGGAAAATATCCTGCCAACCGCCGTGATAATGGTCTAAAAAGCTTCCGGCCTCTGAAGCAACAGTCTCACGATATTTTGAGGGGTTCGTGATGCCATTGGGAGACTTCCACAGAAAGTCCGTATCGCTTTGCTTGTGGATCATCTGAAAAATATCTGCGCCCTTATCCACCAGAATGCCGATTTTAATGACTTCATTCTCCATAAAGATGGTATTCATGCCTTTATAAGTCAAATCATCTGTGATTCTGCACCCATAATGTCTGTACTGTGCGTTCATTACATATATCCTCTTGCTTTTGCAGTTGATTTTCTAATAATCAGTTCGAGTCCCAAAATCTTCGATTCAGGCTCGATGCCATCTTCAATTAGGTCTATCAGCATTTTTGTCGCTTCAGCGCCCTTCTCAAAGGCTGGTTGCCTTATGGTCGTCAAAGGGGGATCCGCATATTCTGAACTTGGGATATCATCAAAACCAACGACCGAAATATCCTCAGGAACCCTTAACCCTGCTTCTTTTATGGCCTTAATAACCCCGCCTGTCATAACATCACTTGCCGCAAAGACTGCGGTTATTTTTTCATTTTCATCGAGTAGCTCCTTCATGATCTCATAGCCACTGTGGCTGGTTCCGGCTTTTGATATCTTAACCAGGGTATCATCGAAGGCAATACCATTCTCCATTAGTGTATCCTGGTAACCATGAAGTCTGTCTGTGCTGCTGGTAACTGAAAATTTACCGATGTAGGCAATTTTTTTATGGCCAAGTCCAACAAGGTATTCTGTCATCATCCTACCGCCTTTATAATTATCTACATCCACAGATATCATCTCTTTGTAATCTGTGATTTGAGCTGTAGATATAAACGGAGCCTTGACTTCTTTAAGGGATTCTAATATGTGAGTATGATAACTGCCAGGGCTCATCAGAATATAGCCATCAACACGCTTTTGCTTATACATATCTACATAGTTATGATCCTTTGGATAACAGATGGAAAGAAAATACCCTCTGTTATTGACCTCTGTGGACACTCCTCTCATAACCTCGATATAAAATGAATTTGCAAATATATATTCCGCCTCATAGGGAATGATCAGTCCTATGCTGTGGCTCTTCTGTAAAGAAACAGCCTTGGCAAAAGCATTGGGCTGAAAATCGTTTTCTGAAATGATTTTTTCGATCTTTTCTCTGGTCTCCTTATTCACATCGGGTTTGTTATTCAATACTCTCGAAACTGTAGTCTTGGAAACCCCTGCTAATTGAGCAATTTCTTCAATAGTCACTATGATCACTCCTCTCTGGATTATTGAAATATGTATCGGAATCGGTTACGGTACCGGTTCCGGTACCGGTTACGATAAGAATAATCCCTTTTTATGCCCTTGTCAATATCATTATTAAAAATATTTTTCGCCTTACCTTTATGGGCCTTTTGTGTTAGAATTGATTCGATTCGGGAAAGGAGAAGCGGCAAATGAAAGACAATTTTATTTATTATATGCTGGCCATCAACATTTTTACAGCCCTGCTGACCTTCTTTGACAAATGGGCCTCGTTAAGCGGTCGAAGAAGGGTCAGCGAAAAGACACTGATGTCTTTCGCTGCTTTCGGCGGGAGCCTTGGCCTTTATTTGGCGATGTATATTTTTAGGCATAAAACAAGACACCCCAAGTTTTACCTTGGCGTGCCGGTTATTATGCTTATTCAATTAGTCCTGATTTGGTGGTATTACCCGGTATTATAAGTGGTGCATTGTCTAAATTCGGTATTGTTTATGGTCGTTTAAGTCGTCTTTCTTATTTGCTCATTTCTTTGGATTTCTCTGCTGCTGCACTGGTCGCGGCCATGATCGCATGCCTGAAACCATTCTCCTCCAGGGCTCTGACGGCTTCTATGGTTGTGCCGCCTGGGGAGCAGACCATATCCTTAAGCTGTCCGGGGTGCAGGCCAGTTTCAAGGAC
>JBBRXH010000197.1:0-3383 GCA_038248565.1 Peptostreptococcales bacterium
ACATCCCCTACAAATACCCAAAGAGATTCAACGCATCCGATGTGGATGTGATCTACCGTATAGACAATCCGGTGGATCCCGCCTATATTGCAGAACTGAGAAAGCTGCCCGACTTCGTCAAGGCCTACGACCATATGGAGGTTGAGGACTTTGACACCTACGGCGCAGTGAATGTGACCCTGGAGCAATTTGCAGGCGGCTACGATGACCTGGTCAAGATCATCAGAAAATTTATGATCAAATATTAGATAAGGGCCCGGCACTAGGCTAGTTTTGGACCGGGCTGTATTTGTCAGGAGGAGATACCAATGCTAATAACCATGGATAACCCCAAGCAAGGCTATAACGAAATAACCAATATGGATACTAAAGCCACGGATATGCTTATGGATATCGGCCTTCAAAAGATGGCAAAAGGCGAAACCTTAGTTTTTTCTGATAGCATTAAGGAGACTGCCCTGCTTCTGCTGTCCGGCTGTGTATCCATTAAATGGCAAGATCAGTCGGTTTCAGCCGCAAGAGATTCTTTACTCGATGAAAACCCTTCAGCTCTTCACGTACCTGCCGGCATCGAGATTATTGTGGAGGCTGCCACGGAGGTCGAGCTGATTGTTCAAAAAACAACCAATCCCAACGTGTTTCCCGCTAAATTTTACAGCCAGACAGATATCAGCTGTGATATTTTTGGAGAACATGTCTGGGGCGATACTGCCAGAAGAATGGTTAGAACTGTTTTCGACTACAGCACTGCGCCTTATTCCAATATGGTTCTTGGCGAAGTGATCAATTTTCCGGGCAAGTGGTCCAGTTACATACCCCATGGCCACAACCAGCCTGAGGTTTATTTTTACAGATTTCATAAGGATAGTGGTTTTGGCGCCGGTTTCATCGGCGACGAAGCTTACAAAATCAGGCACAACAGCGCATTGTGCATACCGGGAGGTCCTACCCATCCTCAGGTATCTGCGCCGGGTTATCCCATGTATTACTGCTGGATGATACGGCACCTTCCAAATGATCCCTGGATTAGCAGGGATAATGACGAAAGGTATACCTGGCTTTTGGAAAAGGACGTTAAAATTTGGCCAAACCTATAGCTTTTGATAAATCTCTTCTCCGATCAATCCCGCTGAAAGGCGGGATTTTTCTGTTCCTTTCTTGCACTCAAAAGGGTTTACTGTTACAATTGTATAGAGTTTTAATTTAAAACGTTTATGAGGTGGGAAAATGACGATAAAAATCATATTTCTGATTCTGATTTGCCTGCCTGTGCTCTATATTGCCGCGCTCTTGCTCGGTAAGCTCTATGATGAACTTGTGCACAAGAAAGGTCTATAGGAGCAGTGATGAAGGGTTTATTTATAACCTTTGAAGGCCCGGATGGTTCCGGCAAAACCACGCAGATTGAAATGGTCAGGAAACATCTTGAGCATAAAGGATATAGTGCAGTTTTAACAAGAGAACCCGGAGGCACCTATATCGGGGAAAAAATCAGGGACATCATCCTGGATAAAACACATACAGAAATGGATTATGTGACAGAGGCACTGCTCTATGCGGCTTCAAGGGCCCAGCATGTAGCGGAGCTGATTATGCCAAATCTGGATAATGGCATAACTGTAATCTGTGATAGATTTGTTGACTCCAGCATTGTCTATCAGGGTTATGGCAGAAAGCTCGGCGACTGTGTCCGGATCATCAATGAAATCGCAATTAAAGGCTGCGTTCCGGATGCGACATTCCTTTTAAAGGTCGATCCGAGATCTTTAACAGAGAGAAGGAGCCTTGGCGAGATGGATAGGCTGGAACTGGAAAAAATAGAGTACCATGTGGCTGTCTATGAAGCCTACCTGACTCTTGAAAAACTCTATCCCGATAGAATCATCGGCATTGATGCCACGAGAGGCATATCGGAAATAAGCGAAGATATCATAAAAAGAATAGATCTGTTGATTGACAGAAACCTTAAGAAATAGCTGATTTGGCGGTAGTATAAATGGGATTTGATGAGAATAAAGGCAGCAAATGGATTGCAGGAAGGCTTAAGGACTCCGTTAATAATGACAGTGTTTTCCATGCCTATCTATTTGAAGGCCAGGATCAGACGGAAAGAATGCTGCTGGCTAAAAATTTTGCCAAAGCCATTTTATGCGAGGGCGCTTCCGGTGATGCCTGTGAGAGCTGTTTGGCCTGCCGCAAGATCAGCCACGGCAACCATGAGGATATCATCCTGATAGCTCAGGAAGGAAGCAGCATCAAGGATGAAGCTATCATTGAACTTCAGAGCCGACTTGCTAAAAAACCTTGTGCCGGGGAAAGAACAATAGCCATTATCGATCAGGCCGATTCGATGACGCCCAAAGCCCAGAATAGATTGCTCAAGACACTTGAAGAACCTTTAGGCAAAAATATCATCATACTTCTGGCAGAAAACGCGGGAAATCTGGCGCTAACCATAAATTCAAGGTGCATCTTATATCGAATCCCGATTTCAGGCAATATACCCATGACGGAGATGATGAATGATAACTATCACCTGATAGAATTCGCCAAAGGGATAGCGGAGCACAGACCACTATATATGCTGTCTAAAGATCTCAAGGAAATTGCTCAAAAAAGGGAGACTGCGCTGACGGTCCTGGAAATACTGGAAGGCTGGTTTAGGGATATGCTGATGTTGAGTTTCGGCAGCCCAAGGATGAATCTAGTAAATACAGAGTATTTGTCACTGCTGAAAGCTGAGAGTAGGCTATGTCATCAAGGCGATCTGATCAAAATAATACAGAGTCTTGAAGACACCAAAGCTAAGCTCAATAAAAATATCAATGTAAGCTATGCCTTGAAAAGCATGCTTTTAAAAATACAGGAGGAGAAAGATGGTAAAAGTAGTAGGAATCAGATTTAAAAAAGCCGGAAAAGTGTATTATTTCGATCCGGACCAATTTGACATAGCAGCCGGTGAACATGTTGTGGTTGAAACCTCAAGAGGCATGGAATACGGGGAAGTCACCGTGGCACCCAAAGAAATTTCGGAAAAAGAGGTTGTATCTCCGCTGAAAAAGGTACTGAGAATAGCCGACGAAAAAGATAGACAGCAGCATGAGGAGAACATTCAGAAAAAGAGCAAGGCGCTGGAGCTTTGCCAGGAAAAGGTGGATAAGCATCATCTGATTATGAAACTGATCGATGTTGAATATACTTTTGATAACAGTAAAGTCATTTTTTACTTTACAGCTGAAGGCAGGGTGGATTTCCGCGAGCTGGTCAAGGATTTGGCCGGTCAGCAAACCCGGCCTTCATGGCAGGGGTGCTGAAATCGCAGTCCTGTTGAACGGGCAGTGTGTGGCAGCGCCGCCGGCTTACCGTCAAGAAAGCACCTTGCT
>JBBRXH010000198.1:0-3370 GCA_038248565.1 Peptostreptococcales bacterium
ACCGTCACTATATCAATTTCCCTATCAAAATACAAGATAAATGCGTTGTATTTTGTTCTACCCTTGCATTTACCAACGCATTTCCTATTTCTGCTTTTTAATTGCAGTTACTTTTTCATTCAACCTTCTATTTGTAATGAGGTGACTAACTATGAATTTGATTAAAAAATCTACATTGATCCCGCTGCTGATCTTAGTTCTTATCCTGGCTTCCGGCTGCGGATCGCCGGCAGATAATGTCAGTACACCCCCAACGTCGGATCCGGCAACTACAAGCCCCGTCGATAAAACAGATGCCATTAAGATACAAATCGATGTAACGGACTACGGAATCATCGAAGCCGAGCTCTACCCAAAGGTGGCGCCGGAAACCGTAGCCAATTTTACCAGGCTGATTTCCGAGGGATTTTATGATGGATTGACATTTCACCGCGTCATCAATACATTCATGATTCAGGGTGGAGACCCACTCGGTACGGGCCGTGGCGGTTCAGATACAAATATAAACGGAGAGTTTTCCAATAATGGTTTCCCAAATGGTCTGTCCCACACCAGAGGCATACTTTCTATGGCCAGAGGTGGGACGGATATGAACAGCGCCAGCTCACAATTCTTTGTCGTTCAGCAGGATTCAAACTTCCTCGATGGAGACTATGCAGCCTTTGGCCTCGTGACCTCCGGCATGGATATCGTTGACAGCATAGTTGCTAAAACACCAGTTGAAGACGATAACGGTAAAGTGCTGCCTGAAAATCAGCCGGTCATAAGCACTATTGTGATCCTTAAATAATCCAACGCTTTTATCTGCTAATGAGCTCGAGCAGGGTTTTTTCGAAAGCCTTGTCTTGGCTCTTTTCTCTTTTAGCAGGACCCTTGGTTCTTCCCCCCGCATTGCGTATCTTCCTGTGGGCATGCCTTCCCGCCAACAATATATCGATATTGCCGCTGTCAAAAATCATCCCGTTCTGATCTAAGGCTTTTGCCGTTTTAGCAAGAGCCATGGCTGCTACACCATAATCCTGGGTCACAACGATATCCCCTTTGCACAGCATATTAACAAGGGCAAAATCCGCTGAGTCGGCGCCCTTGGAAACGATCACAACTTTGCTGTAACCGTCATCATATTCATGGCTGGTATCAATAACCATTGTCACAGGTAATGCATATTCCTTTGCAATCCTAACAATGATTTCCTTTACCGGACAAGCATCCGCATCTACTAAAATCCTCAAAATAGGTGTCTCCTTCTAATCTGATGGTTATCGCCCTTATTTATATCCTTAGATTATTTTTTGTCCTTGTTTTTTAATAGCTCCTCTATATCGAACCAGTCCTTGACCTCAATAGCTCCCAAGGGCTTTTTGAGATGAATCGCCTTCTGCGGGCAGGTGTAAATGCAACGCATGCAAAATGTGCATTTGGTTCCGAATGTTATTTTATCCTTTTTAACTGAAATATTATGGGCTGGGCAGTCTTTGACGCATACGCCACATAAGTTACAGGTTTTTTCAACATTGAAGCAAAATTTTGCTATCACATGTGCACCCAGCCATTCGATTCTTGTCGCTGTTGCGAAAACTTTTTTGCCGATGCTGGTGCTGACGGGTTTGTTTCGGCCTTTTATAATTTCTTCAGCGATAATTTTAACCAGTTCATCCGCTTTTAGTACCAAGTCAATAATGAACTCGTCCTCATATCTCACGGCAAAATTGGTTGGCATCTGAACCAATTCCTCGTAGGTTACCTGATAACCTCTTTTGGTCAGTATTTTCATCAGAAGAATAGAGGAACCTGCGTTGATTTCTGCCTTATCGCCTGCGGTTTTAACGATGAATGCTTTCCTGCCATTACCAAAGGGCAATTGCCCTGCAAACTTTACAACCACTTCAGGCGCATTGAAGGAATGTACCGGATACATAATCCCAATCATATCGGCGTCATCAAGTTCCCCAAGCTTTTTCCCTATATCGTGTTTATTTTCGTTATCGCTGCCAGGCTTCGTGTAAAGCAACTCCGGGATGTAATGGAGCTTCGTCTCCTGCCCAAGTGCCACGAACTCTTTAGTAAGCGCTTTTCCTACCCGCTCTGTAAATCCGGTTCCGGTAAAATAAAAAATGTTGATTTTCATTTGATTCACCTCTATTTTGTTGTGATTTTATTGCTTTAATATTTTAATTGATTATATCACGAATCGAAGCCGTTGCCCAATTTTGACTAAAGCCATGTTGTAGTTATAAGTATTATGATAGTATTATAGGAAAATAGAATCATGAGGTGTGGGTTAAAATGACAACGCCATGGAAAAAGAACGTTATCGTATTTATGACAAGTCAGATTATAACCATGTTTGGCTCTTCCTTAGTTCAGTATGCCATCATGTGGTACATCACCCTTGAAACAAAGTCAGGTATAATGATGACTATATCCATCATATGCGGTTTCGTTCCGGGATTCTTTATCGCACCTTTTGCAGGTGTCTGGGCTGACCGATACAATAGAAAGTTTCTGATTGTTTTTTCTGATGCGATGATTGCCAGCGTAACGCTGATTTTAGCAATCCTATTTTTGCTCGGTTATAAAGCATTCTGGCTGTTATTTCTCATATCTGCTGTGCGGTCTTTAGGTCAGGCAGTTCAGATGCCTGCGGTCGGAGCATTTTTGCCTCAGATGGTGCCAACGGAAAAATTGACAAGGGTCAATGGGATAAACACCAGCATTTTTTCTGCTATTATGATTGTTTCTCCTATGATCAGTGGCATACTCCTAACAACGACGACCATTGAGGCGATTTTCTTCGTTGATGTCTTTACCGCAATTATTGGCATAACCACCTTGCTTTTGTTTCTGAATGTGGCTGCACATGCTAAAGCATCAAAAAAGCAGGAAGTAACTTATTTTCAGGATATGATTCTGGGCTATCATTATATACGGTCACACCGCTTTTTATTAAAATTTTTCCTATTTATGGGTCTGTTTTTGTTTCTAATTGCGCCCGTTGCTTTTCTGACGCCTCTACAGGTTACGCGAAGTTTTGGCGGGGATGTCTGGCGTCTTACAGCGATTGAAATCGTTTTCTCCGCAGGGATGATGCTGGGCGGCGTCCTTATGGCAATTTGGGGTGGCATGAAAAACAGAACGGTTACCATGCTGATTTCTGTCCTGATTGTTGGCGTAAGCACCATAGCTCTGGGCATCGTTTCGAATTTCATTGTCTATCTGGTTTTTATGGCGATATCAGGTCTTTCCATCCCTATATTTAATACCCCCGCTGTGGTCATCCTGCAGGAGAAAATTGAAGAGGATTATCTTGGCCGCGTCTTTGGCGTAATGGGTATGATCACAGGTGCCGTAATGCCTATCGGTATGATTA
>JBBRXH010000199.1:0-3322 GCA_038248565.1 Peptostreptococcales bacterium
GATGTCATCGGTCTAGCGATTGCGACGCGTCCGGACTGTCTGGATTCAAAGGTTATGTCACTTCTAAATGAACTGAACAAAAGGACATTTCTTTGGGTGGAGCTTGGGCTTCAGACGATTCATGAAAAAACAGTGATTATGATAAACCGCTGTTATCCTCTTTCTACTTTTGATAGCGCCGTGGAAAAGCTTTCGGAAAACCATATTCGTACCGTTGTTCATATAATATTAGGTCTTCCCGGTGAGTCACGGCTTGATATGATGGCTTCAGCAGCTTATATCGCTAAGCTTCCCATATTTGGCATTAAGCTTCAACTGCTTCATATTCTAAAAAACACCCCAATTGAAACTCTTTATAAGGACTTTACCGATGGTCCGCCTCATTTAAATGGGGGTGCTGGATTTTATGAGTTTACACCGGAAACATACATAGGTTTAGTTGTTGATATATTGGAGCTTATGCCCCCGGAAATTACTATTCATAGGCTTACCGGCGATGCCCCGAAAGACCGGCTTATTTCACCTTTATGGAGCAGCGATAAACTTGCTGTTTTGAATGGGATACAAAAAGAATTTAAAAGTCGCGGTACCTACCAGGGAATCAGTCGTCACATTTAGTCAAACTACCTGTTCTCATCAAGACGACCATCATTATAATGTTTTCGGCAAAGGGATACGTACATATCGTTCCCGCCGATTTGAATCTGTTCGCCTGTTTTGACAAATTTACCTTCCACCAGCCTGGCAACCATAGTCGCTTTTCTGCCGCACCAGCAGATGGTTTTAATTTCCTCAATTTTATCCGCATAAATAAGCATATAGTAGGACCCTTCGAACAGATCGTTCTTAAAGTCGTTCTTTAGCCCATAAGCCAAAACCGGTGTATCGAAGCTGTCAACGATTTCCGCTAATTCTTCGATATGATGTTTCTTAAGAAACTGGCATTCATCTACCAATACGCAGCTGATCTTGCCCTTTTTTTCTTCATCTAAAAACAGTTCCAAAATATTGGTGTTGTCCTTTATTAAAGTGGCATCTCTTGTCACTCCTATGCGAGAGGCGATTTTACCGATGCCATAACGATCATCTATAGCCGGGGTCATGACAAGTACTTTTTTACCCCGTTCTTCATAGTTGTATGCTACCTTAATCAGCTCAATGGTTTTTCCTGCATTCATGGTACTGTACCTGAAATATAATTGGGCCATCTTCCTACCTCCAAACGTTCATACTAATTATTATTCTAAATGACTACCTCTATGAAATCAAGCTTTGCATCGGCCGGGCCATGAAGATGTCTGCCATCTTTACGAAGGACTTCCAAATATGCCCAGACTTCAGCTGTAATGATCTCACCGGAACAGATCACAGGGATGCCTGGCGGATAGGGAATAATCATCTCCGCTGTGATCCTGCCGATGGACTCCTCCCAGGGTATCTTTTCTTTTTTGGATAAAAAGGCTGCCCTCGGTTTCATTATCATTGGCGGAATCTGGGGAAGTTTAGAGTTGTATGCCAAAATCTCCGCAGAAAGTCCGTTATTCTTTGAGATATCTTTTACAGCAGAAATAAGCTTTTCTATATCTTCCGCCCTCGAACCTGGTCCCAGAAGCAGTATGCAATATAAATAGTCTGCGAATTCAGCCTCTATCTTATAGTCTGAATAAAGTTTTTCATAGAGATCATAGCCATTGATCCCGAGCTTTCTGGCCGAAATGATAAAGCGCAGGGGTTCAAAATCTGTAATGGCAGCGTGTCCGATCACATTCCTGTTCAGGCATTCTATACCGTGTATTTTAGCTAATTCAAGCTGGGCCGCTTCTGCAAGATCGATCAATCCATCCAATAAGATTTTCCCTCTGACAGCCATCTGGCATCGCGCTGCATCAAGGGATGCCATAAGCAGATAGGAAGGACTTGTTGACTGCATCATAGCCAGGGATGTTTTTAATTTAGATGAATCAAAGCTTCCGGATTTTATATGGAGCATTGAGCTTTGGGTAAAAGATCCAGCCATGTTATGGGTACTTTGGGCTGCAGCATCAGCGCCGCATACTAAAGCGCCCTTGGGAAGCCGATCAGTAAAATACATATGGGCTCCATGGGCTTCATCGGCAATAACAGAAGCTCCATAACTATGAGCGATGGCGACGATTTTTTCCAGATCGCTGCATAGGCCATAATAAGTCGGGTTAATGACATAGATAGCCTTGGTATCCGGATTTTGCCTAAAAGCTTCTTCGACAGACTCAATGCTAAGTCCACCAATGATTCCGCGGGCATCATCAATTATCGGCTGAATATAAATCGGTACTCCACCGCTAATCATGAGCGCCATAAAAACCGACTTATGTGCATTTCTGGGAATAATTATTTTATCGCCGTCACTGGCTGCGGCTGTGAGCACAGCAATAATTCCCGAAGTAGTGCCATTGACTAAAAAAAAGCTTTCATCAGCGCCCCATGCCTCAGCAGCAAGCTTTTGAGCTTCAAGGATCACGCCCTCAGCCTGGTGCAGGTCATCGAGTCCATGGACCTCCGAAACGTCAGCCTTAAAAACAGCTTCTCCAAAAAACGCTCTAAAGTCTGGTTCCACAACTTTCCCATTCTTATGCCCCGGTATGTGCATCGAAACTGCTCCCTCGGCTGAGTAATGCCGCAAGGCTTCTACTAAGGGCATTTTTTTTTGATCCATACCGTCCTCCATCAGGCTATTTTATCAATGATTTAAATTCTTGCTACTCCAGTGTCGACAGCGGCTTTGAAAACGGCTTTTGCAACCGTTTTGCCCACTCTGGGATCAAAAGGTGACACGATGATATAACCCTCGTCAAGCTCACTTGGGTCCACCAGACTCGCTAAGGCTTCCGCTGCAGCGACTTTCATGGCTTCATTGATGTCACTGGCTCTCGCATCAAGCGCGCCTCTGAATATACCGGGAAAAGCCAGCACATTGTTGATCTGATTAGGATAATCTGATCTCCCGGTACCGATAATCCGCGCTCCTGCAGATTTTGCAAGTTCGGGCATTATTTCCGGATTCGGGTTGGCCATTGCGAAGACGATAGCATCCTTCGCCATCGATGCTACCATGATCTCCGATACAACATCCTTTTGGGAAACGCCTATAAAAACATCCGACCCTCTCATAGCATCCGCTAAAGTACCCTTCAGATTATATTTGTTTGTTATGCCGGCCAGTTCGCCATGAACCCAGTTACTGTAGGTGTCATCTTTGTTTATTATACCTGCCCTGCCGCAGGCAATAATATTGGAAACACCCAGATTTATAAGCATTCTGATTATAGCCGCTCCAGCGGAA
>JBBRXH010000200.1:0-3309 GCA_038248565.1 Peptostreptococcales bacterium
GCTTAAGGTGTAGGGGTAAAAGACGCTACTCTTTGACAGGGAATTCAGATATGGTGCTATATATTCGCCATCATGCATTTGATTGATGGCATTCGAATCCAAAGATTCAATTTGAATAAAGACAAAATTGGGCTTTGACTTTCCCAGATCTTTTCCGGATTGTTCTTTGCCGTACTTTATAGTGTTGACCAATAGATTAAGATCTTTGTTTTCAAAAAGAGTAGAGATATTATTGATAACCGTGCCATAATTTTCAACGATGACCGATTCCCCGAAAAATGCCTTAAAAGCCTGAAGAACGGAAGCACGCTGATGATATCTGTTTATTTCGATTCCTGCAATAAGGCTGCCTGAAAGAGCAGCGATCAGGATAAAACAGAGGTAAACCTTCCCCAAAATCAAAGAGCACCGCTTATAATTTCGGCTGACGACGATTAGTATTGGTAAATCGATAAAGATCATCAGATAATCGAATTTCCATGGCACAGAAAAATGCGTTGCAGCGCTCAGACCTTCGCTGAATACAGAATATAGTTCGGTAATATGAAAATAGTTGTGAAAATACAAGTAGTAAGAGAGATTGACGAGTATATATAGCGTTTGCAGGACATAAAAGGACATAAGAACTTTTTTAGTCCTGAAGATAAACAGAAATGGAGAAATAATGAAAGAAATCAGCAAAGTATAGAAGAATTTATTTATAAATATATCAGCCGACTGGCGAGGCAAAATATCATAATTGAAAACCGTAATCTTCAAGGTGGATAGCAGTATAAACAGGAAAATAGCTCCAACGAGAAGAAGATCCGACTTATCCCTAAGTGTATCGATGATATTTTGGAATTGTCTTCTGAAATAAATAATGAGCATGAGTAATCCCTCTTAGAAATGGATCCGGTGGCGTTTAAGAGGAATTAAATTTTCGAAAGAATTTAATATTCTCATAGTGATCAGTTTGCTATAATCAAATGCCTTTACTTAGGATACCATAATATGTAAGCTCAGTCAAGGAATATAGTCATAAAAACTGAAATAAATAGTAATATAAACTGAAATAAATAGTAATAAAAACATAATGATATAGTTGAGAAAACTATATGTGATACAATAGGCTAAAAATGAGACGGGCGTTATGAAACCTGGTCTTCTTTTGACTGGAGAATTATGATTAATGTAGATTGCTAAATTATGCTCATTGATTTTAGAGCGTTCTGATTCTATAATGGTGTAAGAAGTTTAAATTCTTTATAAAAAAGTCGGCAAGTACAGAATATTGGAGGATAAATAGTATGAAAAGACGCGTTGTTTTTATGTTTGTAAATGGCACAATAAAAGAACCGGTCAGAGTGGAGATGGATACAGAAAGCTCTGTTATGATCATGATTGGCGTTAGCGATTATAAGATGGCCTGCGAGGAAGCGGTCAAACTGGCAGCCGAGGGCGTAATCTTAATCGAACTTTGCGGCGGATTTGGAACCATCGGTCACGCAATGGTAACGGAAGCAGTCTATGGCAAAGTGCCTGTGGGTGTGGTCAGATTTGATAACCATCCCGGTTATGGTGGAGATACGGGTGATAACAAGTTTAGATAAACTCAGCAAGGGGAATTTTATGAACGAACAAAAGGAAAGCTATGACGGATTTGAACAGGGACCCATCAGGCCGCCCAGTGAATCTGAGAGCCTACTGATTCGCGTTACAAGAAACTGCCCATGGAATCAATGCACCTTCTGCGGGCTCTATAAAGGCCAGAAGTTCAGTATTCGTTCTGCCTTAGATGTCATCAAGGATATTAAGGCAGTAAAATCACTACAAACTGAACAGCTGGAGCTTAACGCTGCGGGCACTTATAAATCCGTGTTTCTGCAGGACGCCAATACCTTGATTGTGAAACCGGATGACCTTATTTTAGTACTGAAAGCCATTCGGGAAAACTTCCCGGAGGTTGAAAGAATTACCTCATATGCCAGATCTCAGACCGTTGCCCGGATTTTGGACGAGGACCTAAAAAGGCTCGCCGAGGCAGGCCTCAATCGCATCCACATCGGTATGGAATCCGGATCAGATCAGGTACTTAAGAACATTAAAAAAGGTTCGGACAAAGCCATGCACATACTTGCCGGACAAAAGATAAAGACGGCCGGTATAGAACTGTCTGAATATGTCATGCCCGGCCTTGGCGGCATCGCGCTGTCGAAGGAACATGCAAGGGAGACCGCAGATGCATTAAATCAAATCGATCCTGATTTTATACGTATTCGCACCTTGGCCCTGGCAGATCGCAGCGATTTGGCAGAGGATGCAAAAAACGGCGGATTTGATATGCTCGGCGATGTAGAGGTCGCCGAGGAATTGCTGCTTTTGATAAAAAGTCTTGAAGGGATCAGCAGTGCCATAGTCAGTGATCATATTCTGAATCTGCTTCCGGAAGTGGAAGGCGTTTTGCCCCAGGATAAGGACCGGATCATCAGTGTTATTCAGATGTTTCTTGAACTTGAGCCGGAAGAGCAGATGGTTTATATCATCGGTCGCCGCCTTGGGATCATGGGCGGTCTTTATGACTTGACCAGTCAGGCGAGACGTAAATATGCCCTGGAATTTATCTCTGCCAATCAGGTGACTTTGGAAAACATGCAAGGTTACGCTGCTGAACTGATGAAAAGATATATTTAGTTAACTAGGCAGCAACAAAGTATTAGACAGTTAATTATGGAGGGACATGTCCTTGATGATTTCCAAAAGAGCACTAGGCGGTTTTTTAGGGATTATGCTCAGCCTGATTTTAGGGCTGGCTATCTGGACTCAGTTTTTTTCCGGCCGCGTGATTATACCCGGAGACCTTGGAGATCCGGTGCAGGTGAATCTCAAGACCGTCCAAACCCTAGACTATAAGGCTAAGGATGCGGTGGTCAAAATTGATTTACTGGCGGAGTATAAGATCGATGCCGTAGTAAAAGGCGTCACGAATTATAATGCCAGCGGCCTTCAGAGTGCTGCCCCCATGGATTTTATCCTTATCTGGGGGGATCTCAATCAGGATGGGATAAACAACTATATCCGCTATTCCCAGTTTAACCGCTGGTACAGTTTTACTGTCACTGATACCCAAAAGGTAGCTGTGGACTATGTAGCCAAGCATTCCGCCAACACCCATATGATTCCCGCCGATGACGAGATTGCTGCCATGCTGAAACGAGTCCATAAAAACGATTATGTGTCTATGGAAGGCTATCTGGTAAAATTTTATATTGGAGATTCCGGAATAACAAGCAGCCTCAGTCGGGATGACTCCGGAGCTGGAGCCTGCGA
>JBBRXH010000201.1:0-3288 GCA_038248565.1 Peptostreptococcales bacterium
AACTCGTAAGTCTTCGTGAACTCTACGTATCCCTGCGCAGTATAGCCAAATACTCCTCGTAGACAAAGATGCGGTTTCTACGGACATTTTCGGTTTGCCTTAAAATTCCCATCTGGACAAGCTTTTTTACAGCAGCTGAAGCTGCATTGAAGGAAAGCTTTAAGGCTCCACTGGTTTTTTTAATGTCAATAATCGGACTACTTTCAATGTAATTAAAGACTTTCATAATGGTCTTAGCTGATTTTCCGGCATCGCGCACCGCTGTGAAGTTTCTATCGTGGAGTTTGATGAGCTCATCTATCGTACTAATTGAATCCTGTGCTGATTCATCTATGGCAAGCAGGAAAAATTTCACCCACTGTTCAAAGTTTCCTTTCTCTCTGACCTCAGTCAGACGGTCATAATACTCTATTCTATTGCGCTTTAAAAAATATGAAATATAAAGCGTTTCATGGCTCAGTAGCTTTTTATCAATCAAATAAAGAAGAATCAGAAGTCGCCCGACCCTACCATTGCCATCTAGGAATGGATGTATGGTTTCAAACTGGTAATGGATCAAAGCGCTTTTTATAAGCGGATTCATTTCATCGTCCCGATTGATAAATTTCTCGAGATCAGACATCGCCTGAATCATGTCCTTCGGATTTGGAGGAATATATCTTGCATTTTTAAGAGTGCTTCCCGCCGGGCCAATCCAATTTTGACTTTGCCTAAACTCGCCGGGACTTTTTTCGCTGCCACGCAGATCCTTCATCAATATCCCATGAGTTTCCTTTATAAGACGACTGCAAATAGGCAAATCGCCCAATCTTTCTGATGCAAAACGTGCTGCCTTGATATAATTAATCACATCTGTAACGTTCTGATTGGTATTGCTCTCAATGTTTGGGTCAAGAATATCGTCAAGAGTTGCCTGGGTTCCTTCAATTTGAGAGGATAAGAGCGCTTCCTTTCGCACATACATTGAAACGAAGAGCTCAATGTTTGGTAGCTGCCCTGAAATACCCTCTAGAATACCCAAGCTCCGACTAGCTTTGGCCAGCAAGTTCGCTCCATCCTGGTCAAGCTCGACGGGCGGGCTTGGCATTAGGGCGCCCGGCAAAAAGGATTTGTACTGAAGGTCTCCGGATAAATTCGTCCGATATTCCCCGGCGCGGTTTTTCATACTAAGCCCTCCACTCAAAATGAACTATCACCATTAAAATAGCACCTATATTTCATTTTGTCAATATAAAATGAAATATGGGTGCTACTATCTGATTCTTATTTCACTCATCTTATACCCAGCTCTCCATGAGTAAAAAATCCGCCAAGTGCTTATGCTTTATGCCTTCAACATTATCCTTCCAAAAGTCATCCATAGTGACAACGTACTTTGGGTAGTTATCTTTTAAGCCAAGCAGCGGCGAGAATTCGCGGCTGATGGTTTCTTCCGCATCACCCATCAAATAAGCTACCTGCACATAAATTCTCTCTGCTCCTCGCTCGGCAATAAAGTCTATTTCCTTTTCACCAGCTTTGCCAATATAAACGACGTAGCCGCGGCGCCTTAATTCAAGCAAAACGATGTTTTCCAGTACGCCGGAAATCGCCGCGTCCTTATAGCCCATCAATGCATACTTAAGAGACTGATCTCCCAGATAATATTTCTCATTGGTTTGTAGGATTCCTCTGCCCTGCACATCATAGCGCGGTATACGCTGAATAATGAAGGCACTTTCCAAGGCGTTCAAATAATGATAGACCGTATTCAAATCAACCTTGCGTTGCTGGCTTTTAAAATAATCGGCTACTCTTTTCGCAGAAAATGTGTTGCCAATATTATCAAATACAAACTTGACGATGCGTTCGAGCAGCTCAATATTGCGGATTCCATAACGCTGAACTGTATCCCTCAAAATCGCTGAAGAGTAAATATCCTTAACAATTTTATATGCCGTCTCCGTCTCATACTCATTGATATGAATAGCAGGAAAGCCTCCCAATCTTATAAATTCCTTGAGCTCAGCATAATGATCCGCCGCCTTTACCCCAGTGCGAATTTCTTTAAAAAGCAGAAACTCTTTAAAAGATAGCGTAAATACATGGATTTCAACATATCGCCCTGCAAGATAAGTGGCAAGCTCTGAAGAAAGCAAATTCGAGTTGGAGCCGGTCAAGTATATATCCACATTGCGCGTCGCCATGAGAGAGTTGACAGCTTTCTCCCAGCCCGCTACTTCCTGGATTTCATCTAGGAAAATGTAATATCGCCTATTCTCTTGAGCTTTGTTCACTTGCTCCTCTTTATTCAGCCTCTCCGCTTCCTGCATTTTCCCCTGCAAATAGTCGTTAAGCTGCTTCCCAGTTTCTATATCAGCATAATCCATATTTTCAAAATTGACATAAATCATCTGTTCCTTCGTTTTGCCAAGAGCTAAAACCTCTTCCTGCAGCATCAAAAGAATGGCTGATTTCCCGCTTCTGCGAATACCCGTCAAGACCTTTACAAATGGCTTATCAATAAAAGTTATGAGCTCCTTCATATAGGATTCGCGTCTGATCATCGTCACCATCTCCCTCTATAAAATTATTATAACCCTAAAACTTACTCATTTCAAGCAATATTTTAGGGTTATAACCATAACTCTTTTGCGTTTTACGTATCTCTGCGCAGTATTGGCCTAAGCTCCTTTGACAAGGTTTCTGGATTCCTGACCGTCGCGGATACTTGATAGTATTCTGTGCCTTTTTCATTTTTGGCAGTGCACTTCTAAAACTTTGCTTATATATAAAGTTTTAGATATGAAGTTCCATATTTATTCACCGTAAATTCAGTTGATAGAAAGCTTCGTTGCATATCTGTAGGAAATCGCATTGTTTTCTCCTGTGCACGTATAAGCTTCTTCCTTATGCATAGCCGCAACGATCTCATCTTTATTCATATGGCCAAAGTTGCTTATGATATCATCAATCGTTCTGATATCTTCAGGCGATAGCGCTCTTACTCTAAAACCTTCAACAGGTTTGAATTTATATGCAGAATTGCCATTAATTAATATTTCTTCGAAGCACACACCATCAAGTGATACGATTTGATCGCGCCCAACCGGCACTACTCCCATGGGTAAAGCACAATAAACCAATCCTGTGATTGAATGGCCGTGCCTCTTATAATTCAGAAAATCTGAAAACCAAAGCATCTTCATCAGCTTTACCTTGAAGAGATTTACCACATTTTGGGCAAGATAATTAATGATCTCAACGGTCTTTTGAAGATTAAGTTCGCAGTCACCGGTAAACTCAGAT
>JBBRXH010000202.1:0-3277 GCA_038248565.1 Peptostreptococcales bacterium
CATTATTATTGCTAACATAAATTCTATTAGTTGCTATTTATGGGCCAGAAAGGCAACATAGACTTCCTAGCTAAATATTTAATTGTTTTAACAAGCATATTTTACCATAAATCCAAAGCACAAACAACGGTTTAAATTATGGATTTTTCTACCCTTTCGCCCAAAATAGTAACAATCATAAAACCGATTGAAAGACTCTTCAATTTCGTTGCCAATTAAATAGAATGGGCCTGTGTCAACAACATTGACACAGACCCATTCATTTATATTTTTCAGGAGAAGAAAATTATAAGATATGCAATACAAAGATACGTTTAATAAGCCTATTGCTATATCTGAAAGCTCTAATATTTTATCATAAATTTTCTGATAATCTTGACTAGGTCATCGTATCCACCTGCAAATTGCTCCATGGTCACATTCACTGCGCCATAGGTATCAAAGTCCTTGATCTCCATATGGTCATAAGCTTTAATGAAGTCGGGCATCTTTCTCAGTTCTGCAATAATGGCAGGATCCACCGGATGATCTATACGGGAGATTACCTCCACATCAGAGGAGTTGAATCTCTTTTGATATTTATATGGGATGGTCATCAGCAGATCTCCGCCGATGAACTCGGACCATTGCAGATGGCTTCTATAGGCAGCCGCTAGCAACTTGGTCTTGTAACCCTTCTCTTTATAAATCCCGTAGGCTTTCTTCATGCAAGCGATGCCTGCAAAATTCAAGGCGCAAGGATCAATGGCCAAATTTTCCTTCTCTGCTACCTGCTTCAACCAGTCGTCTATCCTACCTACCATAATAGTACACACAGGATTCAACTTTGAATTGTCAAGTCCTTCCGCCGTCCTTCTTGCCAGGCCTCTTTCAACGGCTTCGGCAACAGCCAGAGCTTGGGTCGCTGTAAAGGATACGGTGGCATTGATACTCACACCTCTATAGGTTACTTCTTCAAAGGCTTCAATCCCTGCTGCCGTCGCTGGCATCTTGATATGCAGGTTCGGCGCCAGGGTTGAAAAGTATAGAGCCTGTTCGATTAGTTTCTCTGCATTATTATAAAATTTGGTGTTGGTCTGTATCGACAATCTGCCGGTTCCCTTATCTGTGTCAAACAGGGGCTCAAGAAGATGTGCCCCGTCGATGGCCATCTTTTCTATGACCATCCAGGATATTTCATCCTCTGATGCGTAAGGATGCGCCAAAATCAGCTGTTTGATTAAGTCTTTATAGTTATCTAATTCAGAATCAAGGACGCCCTTGACGATGACTGGGTTGGTGGTCGCACCTGTTGCTCCCCGCTCTAGCGCATAGGTAAGTTCCTTTATAGAGCAGGAATCGTTCCAATACTGCGTTGGAAACTTCTGCGTCATTTCTAATAATTTGTCCATTGTTTTCCTCTTTCTTTGTTTTACTCTTTCTTTATTTTGACTTTTTTATATTCATCCACCGCTTTATATTCAACCACCGCCCATATTTGTCACCAGAGTGATTTCATCATTTTCTACGATCTCGGTGTCAAAGGGGCATACTATATTATTGATGGCTGCACGTACAGTTTCTTTCTCTGATGTCCCAAGGATTGTTAACATATCACTTATTGTCGTATGTTCCGGGACTTCCCCAATCCAATATCCGGGCGTTCCCTGCTGAGAAAGACGCCTGAGAGTTCCAAACAATTTTACTTTTACAAACATTTGCTCCATCCTCTTCCATACGCACTTTCGCTTTATATTTTTCTTTATTCTGTTGCTTTTTCTTGAATGTCACTGATTTCCGGCCAGATCCAACCCACGTTTAATTCTTCAAGTTTTCCCTCAGTTGGTCTACTGTCTTTGTCCCAACCCATCATTTCGTAATAAAGCTTTTTACTCTTTTCGAATGTTGCTCTGTCTATAAAGTGACCTTTCAATGTTCCGTCTCTCATAGGCTCAAAGAATCTTTCGGGCAAGGTATCATCCTTGGAAGCGAACCCATGCTTAATATTAAAGGCCCTGCCCATGGTGGTCCATCTTTCTCCTGCTTTCATCAGTTCGAATAAGCTGGTTCTCCATCCAGTAATGCACTGAACAATCTCCACCATTTGCTGGAGACTCAGCGCTCTGAATTCTGGTACGCTGGTGAAAATGCACCAGTCCAAAACATCGTGAAAGCCCCAGATCTGCTGCAGATAGACAAAGAGTCTTACTTTTGCAGCGCTTAGATCTTCCGTTGGTACTGGCTCAAATATGCCAATCGGACTCAAGTCTTCCAAGTCCACCCAATTGGATTCTTTTGAGAAGTCTCCAAGCTTATCGAACCAAGGGTCATGGGCAGCCTGAAGGTGATCTGCTCCCGTATTTGATACGGCATATCCAAGGCCCACGCCCCATTTCCCTCTTGGTTCATGATTAGGTGGTTCCTGTCCTTTAACCTGAATCGCGTACGCTTCGGAACCCCTGCCGATAGTCTGGGCTGCTCTTTTGCTGCCCTCACCGAGAAGTTTCCCAAATCCGCTTCGGAAAGCGATGGCGTCGAGTAACGCTATATAGGTTTCAGGATCATTCCAATTAAGCACAATTCCTTCCGTATCTTCTGTCGTCAGAAGCCCTCTTTCAAAGCATTCAACCGACCAGGAGAGCGTTGCGCCTGACGAAATGGTATCCAGACCCAGCGCGTTGCAGCGCTGATTAAGAGCCGCTACATGCAAAATATTATTGACACCTAGGTTGGATCCTAGAAGTCCAATGGATTCATATTCAGGGCCTCCGTATTGTCTGGTTACTTCAAATTTTCCGTTCTTCCCTTCTACAGACCTTTTGCAAGACACACTACAGGCATAACAAGTTTCAGTTTTGCCATTCAGCTCTCGTTTCATGGTTTCTCCGCAAATCTTTTCAGCATCTATGAAAGAGCCGTCCTGAAAATTATAGGTGGGCAGGATTCCGGACACACTGACAGGTACTATGCCTTTGGCTGTTCCCAATTCGTGATGCAGACTGATGGCAGGATGATCCTTGAGCGTACTGTTAAACCAATCTTTGATTTTTTTAAGCCCTTCCGGATCTGCCAGCTTTATGTTTCTATTGCTACCCTTGACGACTATGGCTCTTAGATTTTTGCTGCCCATGACGGCACCGAGACCTCCTCGTCCATGGAAATTTTTGAGATCCGCAGTGACACAGGCATATCTGACCAAATTCTCTCCCGCAGGACCCATCTGTATCACTCTTGCCTTGGGAAATGCTTCTTTGAAGTATTCCTGGACTTCACCGGTGGTTTTTCCTCTCAGGTTCTC
>JBBRXH010000203.1:0-3268 GCA_038248565.1 Peptostreptococcales bacterium
AGCAGTTCCATAGCAATATCTTCGGCATCCTTTTTACTACGTTTACGGACAACGGTCTGGGCGAGGGTCAGATTTTCCAGCACGGTCTTATGGGGGAAAAGATTGAATGATTGAAAAACCATTCCGACCTCTTCGCGGACCTTACAGATGTCGGTGTTAGGATTGCTGACATCCATTCCGTCAACACTAATCCGGCCACTGTTGATAGTTTCAAGGCAGTTTATGGAACGCAGAATTGTGCTTTTACCGGAACCACTGGGACCGATGATAACAACCTTCTCGCCATCACTGACATTGAAGGAGATGTCATTCAATGCCTGAAAAGTCCCAAAGAATTTGGAAACACCGCAGACTTCTATCATGGGAGGACTAGTGACCGTCATTTAGTCTTTCCTCCATGATGCTGATGAGCTTGGAAAAGAAAAGCGTCATAATAAGATAGATCAGGGCGATAACTGTATAAGTTTCAAAATAGTTGAATGTCTCCGACGCATATTCACGACCACGGCGCAGCAGGTCAGAAACCGCCAGAATTGAAACAAGGGATGAGTCCTTCAGTAGAGCGATGAATTCGTTGCCTATTGGTGGCAGAACAACTTTAAATGCCTGTGGCAGAATAACCTGACGCATGGCCTGACTGCGGGACATGCCCAGAGACAGCGCCGCTTCCATCTGCCCTTTGGGAATGGACTGGATACCGGCCCGAAAAATCTCAGCCATGTAGGCGCCGTAACAGAATGCCATAGCGATTATGGCGCTTAACATATCCGGGATTTTTACGAACCTGCCCAAAGCATAGTAAATATAGAAGAGCTGTACCAGCAGAGGAATGCCGCGTATTATCTCGACATATAAGGATGCGATCCCATTAATAAAACGGTTGCTTGATATCCTTCCCAGTCCGGCAATCAATCCAAATACGATCGCCAGAAGGATTGCGCCAACCGTGACCTTAAAGGTGATCAGGATACCGTCCGGGACGAACATGAAGATCGCCATGTACTGGTCCGGGCGACCAAAGGCTAAAAAGAGACAGAGCAGTATCGAACCAAAAAAAGCGATGCGCCAGGCTGTAAACAGCCCCGTATCACTTTTAAGAGGTATGGCTGCGCCGTCGCCAACTTCAATTGTTTTATGTTTTGGTTGATTATCTAGCATAGTTTGGTGGGGCAGGGCGGAAAAGCATTAAAGCTTTTTCGCCCTGCCATATTGGGTTACTTAACCCACTGGGCGTGGATCTTGGTGTCAAGTTTCTTGGCTTTTACAGATTTAATGCCTTTGTTGAGCAGGTCAACAAGCTCTTTATTGCCCTTTTTTACGACAATTCCGTAGCCTTCTTTGGTGAATGACTTACCAACGATCTTGAACTTTGCATTGTACTCTTTCTTCTTGAGGGCAAAGTGGGCGGCAACCGGCTCATCACAGACAACGCCGGAGATGCGACCGGCAGCCATATCTTCGAAAGCCAGGCCTATTTCGTCATAGGTTTTTGATTCTACGCCAGCAACCTTCTTTACTTCCATTGCGCCAGTGGTACCGATTTGTGAGCCGACTTTCTTACCCTTCAGGTCTGCTATGGTTTTTGATGTCTTGTCGGTTTTTGGCACTACAAGTATCTGGCCAATACTTGTATAGGCATCGGTGAAGTCGTATTTTGCCTTGCGCTCGTCGGTTATTGTAACAGAAGAGATGATGGCATCATACTGGCCTGAGTCAAGCCCGGCAAAGATGCCGTCCCATGCAGTGTTTTTAAACTCGACAGTAATACCTGCTTCCTTGGCTACTGCATTAAGGAAATCGATATCATAGCCAACAATTTTTTTGTTTGCATCTACCATCTCCATTGGAGGCCATGTAGCGTCTGTCGCTACCTTGATGCTCTTAGGGGCAGCTATGGCTGTTACGGAAAGAGATGCTACCAACAGGGCAGCAACGGATAGGAAACGAAAAATCTTCATGTGGACTTCTCCTTTTTGATGACGTTGAACTATTAAATGGTATGACAAGATTGAGGTTTTATATAAGTACGAGTTGTGTTGTCAATATAAATCATTATGTGGCGAGTAAAAATAAGGAGTATTTTTCTTGTCAGGTTAAATTTTAGCCGGTACAAGGAAGCGTTAAAAGACGTGTCAATAAATTGTTTTCTTGGACTGAACTTACATGAATAGATATAAAGCGGCTATGCTGCTTCTCACCACAACTTTTTTCTGGGGCGTTACATTTACAGTAGTAAAGCAGGCTCTTGAAAGTGTTGATGTATTCGTTTTCCTTGCACAGAGATTCCTGCTCGCTTTTATACTGATACTCCCAATTGGATTATATAAAGGGAAAAGGATTGATGGTGCCACTGTTGTGAGAGGAAGCATCATGGGAATCTTTCTCTTTGGAGCATATGCCTTTCAAACCGTCGCACTTCTTTACACCAGTGCATCAAACACCGGTTTCCTCACAGGGTTAAATGTGGTGATAGTTCCGCTACTGGCAGCGCTTATTCTAAGGGAGCGTGTTTCTGGCGGCGTCAAGTTTGCCGTTGTGCTTTCGGTGATTGGGTTACTATTACTGTGCGGAAATGGTTCCTGGCAGCTTAATAGGGGGGATGTGCTGGCAGCTATCTGTGCTATCTGCGTTTCTTTGCACTTGATCTGCACTGGCGAGTTTGTACGCCGTAGTGATTTCTTTTGGTTAACTGTTGTTCAGTTGGGTGTGGTTGCCCTACTCAGCTATTTAGGTGCGCTTATGCGCGGCAAAGAAGTTATGGTGTGGTACCCGCACTTGATTGTGCCACTGCTGGTTTGTTCCATTATCGCGACTGTTTTTGCGTTTTTAGTACAAACATCCATGCAGAGATACATAAGCCATACCAATACTGCACTTATTTTTTGTACGGAACCGGTCTTTGCAGCAATATATGCTTGGTTGGTTCTTGATGAACAGCTGGGAGTATACGGGTATGTTGGTGCAATGTGCATTCTTGGAGGGATGTTGATATCAATAATGCCAGACGCCAAATCAAAAGGCGTAGTGGCCTAGTAGTGCAATGTAATGTGACTTGTTAAATGAGTGCTAAGATATCGTATATAAATATAACAGCCAATAAAAAGAAAAAAAGAAAAGAAAAGTCCATTATTTTTATTGACACTGGATTAGTAAAAAGAGTATAAGTGCAATTCCTCGCTATTGAGGGGTAGTAAGCGCTTCTGATCTGAATGGAGATGTCGGTGAAATTCCGGCCCTACTAACTATTCCATTCCCATCCGAAAATCAT
>JBBRXH010000204.1:0-3233 GCA_038248565.1 Peptostreptococcales bacterium
AAACTACTAGATGAAAAACCTGCCTTGTTTTATAGCGAGCTTTTTATTGATTTTGTAAACTTTCCCCCTAGAGATGATTTTTATTTGCAAAAGACATCATCAGGGTTGCCTTTTGTTGGAAATTCGGTCTTGCAGGGTGTTGACTGGGTTGCTTTTCAATGCCTCTGGCCTTGCGAGTTTGCGGCATTAGGAAAACCATGTCAATTCTGCTTTTCGGGAGCGGATCACGAAGCACTTGCAAAAAAGAAAAAGGATCAACCTAAGGCTGTTTACCCAACTGATGTTGCGGAAATAGTAAAATATGCTATTGAAAAGTCTGGGTGCAATAGCATTCAAATAACTGGGGGTTCAACTTTCAATTCTGAAAAAGAACGAAAATATATAACTTCATATTTAGAAGCTATCAATCAAATGGTTGGCAGAGAAAATATCAAAGGCGATATATTATTATATACTACCCCGCCGGATGATTTATCTGTAATTGATGAGTATTTTACTTTAGGTGCAAATAAAATTGCCTTTAGCCTTGAATTGTGGGATGAAAATCTTGCTGCGACAGTTACGCCTGGTAAAATTACCTTTACCACACGCAAAAGATACCTTGATTCCCTGGAATACACAGTCAACAAATATGGGGTTGGTAAGGCTTTTTCAAACTTCATAATTGGCATTGAGCCATTTGAATCACTAAAAGAAGGTGCCACCTATTTAGCACAAAGAGGAATCATTCCAACAGCGTCAATTTGGATGCCTATGGGAAGGCCTGTTATGAACAGTATGCAAACGCCTGATATCAATTATTACAGGAAAGTAAAAGAATTTTTCTCAGAGCTATATCAAAAGTATAATCTCGAACCATCAAAATGCTGTGGTCTGAATGTTTGTATAGAGAGAGATATTTGGAACTATTCTCTGCATAAATGAAAGGTACATCTAACTTTACAAATAAAGCCTCTCCAGCGCATCTCTCTTTCTTCCCATCATAACATGGGAATAAGTGTTGGCTGTGATCCTAAAGTCCGAATGCCGCAGGATCTCCTGAACGGTTTTCATATCGACTCCGTTATGAAGCAGCCAGGATGCGCAGGAATGCCGGAGTCCATGAAAAGTAATTACCGGTACCTTAGTCTGATTTTTAACGACCTTTCTGAACTGTTCTGAAATATAATTCGGATCTATCAGCCGGCCGTCTGGCCAAACAGAAAGATAGCCAATGAATTTCTTATCGTAAATATTAGCATTAAGAATCCTGTTCTCTTTCATCTCATGAATTTTCTCTTTAAAAAGCGATTCCACGTACGGCGTCATTGGAAGGGTCGACATGGACTCTTTCGTTTTGGGTACTTTACAGATCATGCCTTTTCCTCTTAGTCTTTGGGCTGTTTCAGTCACCTTGAAGGTCTTGTTTTGGAAGTTCATGTTCTCTTCCTTCAGGGCGCAAATTTCGCCCTCGCGAAGGCCTGTTGCTAGGGCGACCCTAACGTACCATTCTACGTTTGTTCCCGGGAAAAGCTTTAGCGCTTCCGGGATAATGTCAGGATCCCAATACCTTATCTGGGGCTGAGACTTTGGTGGGGCGGTTACCTTTTTTAATGGACTTTCTCTTATGTAGTCCCACTTCACGGCGCAGTTCATGAGCGCTCTAAAAGTTGTATGCGTGTGGCGCAGATATGCCGTAGAAAGGCCGTCTTCTGATTTAAGCGTGCCATAAAACCGTTCAACCATATGACTTCTGATATCCATTAGGCGGATATGCCCAAGATGCTTTTTGATATATAACCTGCAGATAGTTTGGTAGAAATGATAAGTCTGAGGCGCTAGAGTAGGCTTAACATAGTCAGCAAGCCAAATATCGATGAACTCAGATAGCGTGACTTTTATTGGAGATTTATATAGATCTTTTTCGAGTTCAGTGTTAATTGTGCTTAAAGCAGCGCTGGCTTCCGTTTTAGTTGAAAACCCGCCGATCTGCTTTTGCTTTCTCACTCCGTTTTCAAAGATATCAAAACGGATGGCCCACTTTCCTCTGACCTTTAAAAAACTACCGTGCACCTAAACTCTCTCCCCTCGGTAGGGCATAAAAATACCCCAAAGTATTGTAATCTTGGGGCGATAATGCTACACTCAAGTTGTACCAAGAGGTTTGCAGCAATGCGGCCCCAACAATTGCTCCCTGTTTCAGCAGGGGGCTTTTGTTTTATTTATTATTGATTTTGTTAGCACATCATAGACTGAGAACCTTATAAATTCAAGTCAAAAAATCTAATTCTACGTGCTATGAAGCTTTGTTACTAAACAGTTCAATCACTTTTGATACTTTAACTACGTCTCCCGTTGGTGCGTTTTTCAGCAGGTCAAGCAGTGCTTTTATCTCAGGCCTTTTCCGAAGGACTTGTAGGTACTCTTCATCCTGGTCTGGCTTAAGCTTCTTTATATCTGCGAATACATCAAGCGAGCATCCCAGAGCATTTGTTATGGCCTTCATGGTGGATAGCCTGGGATTTATCGTTCTTCCTTGAAGGATCTTTGTCAGGGTATAGATGGAAACGCCGGAAGCTAAGGATAAATCTAGGGCTCTCATTTTCCTGCCCTTCATAAGAAGCTTTATAGTCTCCATACTCACTTAAAATCAATCCCTTTCTCAGGCTCATCCATATTTTTTTCTATGTGATAGGCGATAGATGAGTCAAGTATAAAATGGCCTTGTTGGATATGCTTCAGCTCATGGCGGAATGCTCTTCCTCTTGCATCATCTGATATGTTCGAATTGAGATAAATATGCAAGTTAGAAAAACGACAGCAAAAAAATACTCATTAGCACTGAAAACTATAATGTTTACCAAGATTCCGTAAGCAGGAAAACAACAGATAAAAGGCGAAAAGATGTTATGAAAGCATCTCAAAAGCATACATACAATAATGGGGGTGCTGATAATAGTATAGATATAGTATATTGAATTTACATCATGCTTTATAACAGGAGGATTTCGATTATATATGGAATAATTTAAGTCGTGTATTAAATGATTTCGGAAAGATGTATAATGTATACAACAACCGGAGCACTTGATATATTAAATGAAAGATATGCAAAAGGCGAGGTTTCTGATAGTGTTAACTAATCTATGAAAAAACAAAAAGAGAAAAACGAACCTTGATAATTAAAAATAGATTCAAGAACAATGGAAAGTGCACTTGAAACTGTTTTTAAACAGAGGATGCAGGAAAACACC
>JBBRXH010000205.1:0-3135 GCA_038248565.1 Peptostreptococcales bacterium
AAACGCCTTTGTCGGCTTCGCTCCATCTTTATATATACCGAACAGTTCTCCGCTTTCATATACCTTCTCCAGGATGAAATTCGCCGCTTCTTTTGCGCTGTCGAAGTAGTCCCTATTTCCTAAAACCTCACCAGCACGGCAGAGGGCTTCTATCATGAGCCCGTTCCATGAAACAGATATTTTAGTATCTTTGAACGGTCGAGTTCTTTTGTTCCTTAAATCATATAGCTTCTGCATTATCCTTCCGCCATCATCGCCGCTCCCCGTGATGTGCAGTATATTTTTACCCTCAAAGTTGCCCTGCCTGCTGACGCCGAAGTTGCTTTCCAGCCAGCGCAGCTCATCAGAAGAAATCTCGGCTTGCAGTTGGTCGTAGTCGAACACGTAGAACCTGCCTTCTTCCCGCTCCGAATCGGCATCCTCAGCAGAGAAAAAGCCGCCGCTTTCAGAGCGCATATCACGAAGAACGTAATGAATGATACCGTCAATTATAGTTTTGTACTCCTGATTTTTTGTTGAACTAAAAGCTTCACTGTAAGCAAGCAGAAGCATGGCGTTGTCGTACAGCATCTTCTCAAAGTGGGGCACCAGCCACTCTCTGTCTGTCGAGTAGCGTGAGAAGCCGCCGCCTATGTGGTCGTATATCCCGCCATGATACATCTGAACAAGGGTGTGTTCCGCCATGTGCAGTGCAGCGGCATCGTTATTTGCCCTGCTGTACTTTAGAAGAAACAATATGTTGTGAGGCGAAGGAAATTTGGGGCTTTGAGAAAAGCCACCATATTTGCCGTCGAAGGAGCCTTTAAGTCTTGAATAACAGCCGTCTATGAGAACTTTCGCATCCGCCGGAGCGCCTATTCGCTTGCTCTGTTTTGAAAGATGGTCTATGATAGCAGCGCTGTTTTTGAGAAGACTCAGCCTGTCTGTATTCCACAAACCCAATATATTTGTGCACAGCTCTATAAAGCCTATCCTTCCGTGAGCGCTCCGTCTGGGAAAGTAAGTGCCGGCGAAGAAAGGCTTCCTGTCTGCCGTCATGAATATGGAAAGCGGCCAGCCACCGCTGCCCGTCATTGCCTGGCAGGCACTCATATAAACTTCGTCTATATCCGGGCGCTGCTCTCTGTCAACCTTGATGGACACAAAACCGGAATTAAGGACTAAAGCCACCTCTTCATCTTCAAAGCTCTCGTGCGCCATCACATGGCACCAGTGGCATGTTGAGTAGCCGATGGATAAAAATATCGGTTTGTCCTCTGCTGCAGCTTTTTTAAATGCCTCATCGCCCCACGGGTACCAGTCCACAGGGTTATACGCGTGTTGAACAAGGTAAGGTGAGGCTTCGTGAATTAGAGCGTTGGCCATCTGTTGCCTCTCATTCATATCTTCTTAGAATGGCACAAATCTGCCAGATAAACTCTTTGATGCGAAAGAGCTCGCTTTCTCTGCTGACAGACCTCCATGCACTGCAATAATCAAGCAGCCAGCTTTCCAGCTTACTGGCGAGCTTATAGGGTGTACTAACCAATTCGACCTTCTGGCCGTATTCCTTTTGCTTAATGACTAATGCTAATTCCTGCATCAATGCAACGCCACGAACAGCAAGATAAAACTCCAGCATTTCCTGCCTATGACTTACATCAGTTGCGACTTCATTGAACTTGAGGCGTTTTCTGATTTCTTCACATTCTTTTACTGCCGCTTTAAGTTGCTTCTCTGTTACCCTCATGATGCTTTTTTTGCTTTTTTCATGCATAAAAACACCATGCTGTTTATAGGTCTGATCCAATACTTTATGATCCCTGAAGAACACCATGTCATTGAATGTAATGATGTCCTGATGAGACAGACTCCGCAATAATCCCACCAGTTTTCTTTTCTGGTCCCCATATTCAACGAAGGAAATCACTTCATCTATTTCTCTATTATCTCTTTGGTCGGAAGTATTCCATCCTTTGGCCGCGCCATAAATCATACATGGAATAGAAAGCCCCGGCATATTTATATTACCACTGTCTCCCCAATCCGTATTTAAAAATCCCTCAGCGTGATACTTGCTCCCTAACTCCGCCATTTCTTTCATATTGGTAAAACTCAAGTCATAGGCATTTACCAAACGGCTATACCCGGAAACGCTTGGACAAACATATTGCTTTAATTTATGGTCCGCAAATACTTTGATGATTTCCTCGCTGGCGCCGGAATCATAATGCCAATTAAGACATATGACTTTTGGATTTAATTCGTCCAACAGTTTGTGATCGCTTTGCAGTACATCGCCCCAAATCATAACCTCTCTATCTGTTGCCTGAAGATATTCGACGAGTTTATTGACATAGGATAGATACAATTCTCCTTGTGTCATTTTTTCGGTTTGGCTCGCACTTTTCCCCTTCGCTAAATCGAAGGTTTCATCGCAGCAAATATTTATTTTATTACTACGGAACAAGGCGGTGTATTGGTCAAGAATTCCTGTAATAAGAGCTAGACTTCCCGGATCCGAAACATTGATCGTATGATAAATCATACGATTGTACCAGGTAAAGATTTCACCTGGTTCGGGATCGACTTCTCTATATTTCCCGAAGCTTTCTGACCCAAGCAAATTATATAAATGTCCAAAAGTTGCAATGCAAGGAACTAATTCTACTCCTCTCTTAAAGCAATAACGATCGAAATCCAAAATTTCTTCTGGCGTAAACGGATCAGTCTGGGACCATATTTCCTCTAGACCGTCTAAACGAAAGCTGTTTTCGACATACAATTGTAGTTGGTTAATTTTATATAAGGCTAATTTGTCCACAATTTTTTTTAGGCTCGCCATCGTGGGAACACGTCCCCGACTAACATCCAGCAAATATCCTCTGTTTTTATAAAATGGTTCATCCATAATATCCATGCATTCTATGTCTGCACAGCCTGTCTTGCACAGCTGAATCAATGTTGCCGCGCCATACAAAAACCCACGATTACAAGAGGCAAAAATGGTTATTCTATCTGGATTAATCAACAGACGATAAGCTTCTTTTCCTTTGTCAAATTTTTCGTACTCAAAGAAAATGCAATTTTTGGTGCTAGGTCGCCCTTTATTAATGGGAAGCGTAATTGCGATGACCTTTTCTATTTCATGCTGCA
>JBBRXH010000206.1:0-3110 GCA_038248565.1 Peptostreptococcales bacterium
CCTGACCCGAGAACTACAATTTTCTTTTTATCACTTGGGATAGATTCATTTTCCTGGTCAAAGGTAGAATAGAAATAAGGAGTCTTTGCTTCGAATTCGGCAGCGCAGGTATCCACCATTTTATAAGTTCTCTTGATACCTAATTTCATTCTGTGTTTATATACTTCTCTTTCATGGATACGAAGCAGCCATGCTATCTGACCATCGGAGTAGCCCATTTCCTTCATCTGGCGCATGAAGTGCTCAGGTATATCTTCGGCAACATTGAAGCGATTAGTCAGTTCATCTTCAATTTTTACCAGGCTTTTAATTTGCTTTAAAAACCAGGGATCGATTTTAGTAAGCTTATAAATTGTTTTCTCCGGAACCCCTAATCTGAAAGCATCCTTTATTCGATAAACTCTATCATCATATGCTACTTCCAACCTGGAGATGATGTCATTGGTCTGGATCCATTCTTTTTTGTCAGCGCCAAGTCCCATCCGACGATTTTCTTGAGATTGACAAGCTTTTTGAAGGGCTTCTAAAAAGCTTCGACCAATAGCCATTACTTCGCCTACGGACTTCATCTGCAAGCCAAGTTTGTGGTCGGCACCAGCAAATTTTTCAAAATCCCATCGGGGCATTTTTACAATCACATAGTCCAGGGAAGGTTCAAAATAGGCTGAAGTAGTCTTTGTTATTTGATTCTTCAGTTCATCCAGATTGTATCCAATGGCGAGTTTAGCAGCGATTTTGGCAATAGGATATCCGGTGGCCTTGCTAGCCAGTGCAGATGATCTGGATACACGAGGATTGATTTCTACTACGATCAGGTCTTCATTTTCCGGATTCATTGCAAACTGGACATTACATCCTCCGGCAAAATTTCCCATAGAACGCATCAAAATGATGGCATCAGTTCGCATCCTTTGAAAAGCAGTATCAGATAATGTCATGGCAGGAGCAACAGTGATGCTATCACCGGTATGAATTCCCATGGGATCCATATTTTCCACGGTACAGATGATGGCTACACTATCATTCATATCGCGAAGCAATTCCAATTCGAATTCTTTCCAGCCCAGTACAGCTTTTTCCACCAGGACTTCATGAGTTGGAGATGCATCTAGTCCTCTGCGCAGCGCTTCGTCAAATTCATCTTCCTTCATCACAAATCCACCGCCAGTACCACCTAATGTAAATGAAGGCCGGATTACTAAGGGAAATCCGATTTTTTGAGCCGCATTTTTGCCTTCTAAAAAAGAATTTGCTATAAATGAAGGAGGTGTAGACATGTTTAATGTCTTGACATGGTTTCTAAACTTCTCCCGATCCTCAGCCAATTCTATGGCATGAACATCTACACCGATCATTCTCACATTATATTTTTCCCAAACACCTTGTTTGTCAGCTTCGATTGCAAGATTAAGAGCAGTTTGTCCACCCATGGTAGGTAACACGGCATCAATCTTCCGCTCTTCCAATATTTTGATTAGACTTTCAACGGTCAGCGGCCATAAATAGATATGGTCAGCGGTCAATGGATCAGTCATTATGGTTGCAGGATTGCTATTTATTAATGAAACCTCTATGCCTTCTTCTCTAAGGGATCGGGATGCTTGAGAGCCCGAATAATCAAATTCGCAAGCTTGTCCTATGATGATAGGTCCAGATCCGATGATGAGAACTGAATTGATTGAATGGTCACGCGGCATTGTCTTCTCTGCTTATTGGTTAATAAAATCGGTCAAAGATAAAAAATTGAATCCTTTTGACTGGCTTATTCAAAAAATGATTGTGAATGCTTCTAATGCAATTGAAAACAACAATTCAATTTGGATACCTTTGAGACTGAAATGAAAAATAGAGTACTTATTACTGACGGAGTCCATCCAGGCATGATCTCTGATTTTGAAGATAAAGGATGGTTGGTGGACTACAGGCCGGAAGTGAACTATGGTGAAGTGAAGTCTATAATAGGTGATTATCAAGGACTTATTATTAATAGTAAGATTAATTGCGATTCCAGGTTTTTGGATCTTGCCATTAAACTACAATTTATTGGACGGCTCGGATCGGGTAGAGAAGTAGTGGACATTCTATATGCTCAAGCCAGAGGGATAAAGGTCTATTTCTCGCCGGAAGGGAACAAAAATGCAGTGGCTGAGCAAGCATTGGGCATGCTGCTTGCATTGTCAAATCAACTTCTTAAGGCGGATGCCGAAGTAAGGCAAAGCATCTGGCATCGTGAGGCTCGCAGAGGATGGGAATTGTCAGGTAAGACAATTGGAATTATTGGATTTGGACAGACGGGTAGTCAATTTGCCAAGAAATTATCTGGGTTGGATATGAAGGTATTGACATATGATAAATACTTAAATAAAGGATATGCAGGGGAATATCTTTTTATAGAAGAAGTTACGCTTGAATCTTTAATTAATCAGTCAGATATTATTAGCTTTCATCTTCCTTTAGCAGAGGATACCATTCACTTCGCCAATCATGGTTTTTTTTCTCGGTGCAAGCAAGGAGCCATCATTATTAATACTTCCAGAGGCGCTGTAATAGAAACTGATTCATTGATAGCAAATTTAGAGTTAAAGCAGCTAGGAGGTGCTTGTCTGGATGTTTTTGAGAATGAAAAGCCAACCCTTTTTTCTAAGGAGGAAAAAGAACGCTATCAGAGACTATATGCTATGGAAAATGTAATTCTTTCTCCCCATATTGCTGGATGGACAAAAGAATCTAAATATTTGCTTTCAAAGATTTTAATCGAAAAGATTTTTCCAAAACTACCCTAACGGGTGGCAAGACCGCATTATGGTAATGATATTTTTGATCAATAAATTTAATGATCATGAAATATCTTATACTTTTTTTATCTATTGCTCTTTTTTCTAGCTCCTGTTCAAAAAAGGACCCATGTGAAGGTGTCATATGTCAGAATAATGGTATTTGTGAAACAGGCACCTGTAATTGTCCTACTGGCTATGAAGGTACATTCTGTGAGCTCGAATCTACACCCAAAAAAGTGAAAGTGTCTTCTATTAAAGTTCTAAAAATACCACAAACTAAACCTGATGGTACCAATTGGGACACGGATGGCACCAATCCTGATATTTTCCCCG
>JBBRXH010000207.1:0-3080 GCA_038248565.1 Peptostreptococcales bacterium
TCGGGCCGGGATCTATCCTTGATTTCCGATGTGCTTTCCGGCAAAACGGTCTGCGGCATATTCAAACAACAAAAGTAAAGACAGCCCAACCGACCAGCCGGCTAGTATGTCAGAAGGGTAATGTACGCCCAGATAAACCCTGCTTACACCGATCAAAATAATCAATAAACTCAGCAGACTTGTAAAAAGGTATTTGGCAGGTCTGTTTTTTAACGTTCCGACGAGCAAATAAATCACCATACCATAAAAAACGAGACCGCTCATAGCGTGTCCGCTGGGAAAACTGAAACTGTTCTGGGTTACCAGCGGAAAAATATCCTCGGGTCTGACTCTTTGAAAGAGCTGCTTCATCAGGTTATTCAGCAAAGTAGTTATAATTGAAGATACGGCAAGTATAAAGCCGGCCTTGGACCTTGTCATTGGCAACGCTAAAAAAACCAGACAGAGCAGCGTAATAGCCTGCCAATTGGCGCTGTAGGTTATGGTTTTCATGATATCTGTCATAACCGGGCTGCGAAAGCCTTGGATAAAACCGCTGATCAAAGTATCAAAGTCAGTAGTCAGTTCAAAGGAGACCAAATAGCCTAAAAGACAGAAGAAAACCAGTCCTATGCCAGCGGGAATCAACTTTTTATTAATCATTTCGGCTCCTTAATCAGATTAATGCTATGTTTATTATATTACCACACATATTAAATTTTCAGTTATTTTAATGAAAATAACGTCATGGGAAAGGAAAAGAGTTATAATTATCATAGAATTGGAGGAGATTATCATGAGAAAAATTTTATTGGTACTGCTGTTCGGTGCTTTGATGATAGCTTTTAGTGCCTGTTCTCCGGCAAGGGAAAATCTTCCGGTTCCGGAGGAAACACCAACAAATGGCGCTATAGGAACAGAAGTACCAAATCCCATGGAAGAGGTTTCGGGGCTTAATTTTGATGAGAAGCTGGGATTTAGTATCGTTGGCTGGCCATCTGACTATGCACCTGGGCATACCTTTGTGATTGCCGGTGCCGTCGCCGAAGTAAATTTTCTGGATTCAGGAAATGCTGTGGTATTCAGAATTGCCAAGGAAGCTGAAGGAGATATCAGCGGAGTTTATGATGCATTTGTCAGCAATGATACTTCTGATATTTCCGGGATAGGCGTTAATATGGCTTATACGACAGATGAAAACGGCCTTGCGTCCTGGACTAAAGACGGCTATACCTTTAGCCTTTATATGAAAAGCGGAGCATCTTTCGAAGCCCTGAATAAGATCACAAAAAAAATAATCGATAGCATTTCTGTGGGGCCGAGAAAATAAAACTGGCATTGGGAGAATTTATGAACAAGGGACTGGAAAAATTAAAATTCGCACTTTGGATGTATGGCCATATTTTTAGAATGTGGCCCTATTACAGTAAGGTAAATAAATTAAGGGCTGAAGGCAATATCCCTGGAGAAATTGATGCTATAAGGGATCTTCAGCATAAATGGGGCATTGGAGTACTCGAAAGATTCGGCGTAAAGCTTCATGTCAGAGGGCTTGAGCATATTCCCCAAGGTCCGGTACTATTCGTGTCCAACCATCAGAGCTACGCGGATATTCCCATATTTGTTGCAGCCATCGACAGACAAATTGCTTTTTTCGCCAAGGCTGAGCTTAGCCAGCTTCCAATTTTCGGGAGTTGGATTAAAGCTGTTCGCAGCATTTTAATCAAGAGAAAGGATGCCAGGGCAGCGCTCAAAGCTGTGGAGACAGGGGGAGAACTTTTAAAACAGGGATTCTCCATTGGGATTTTTCCGGAAGGAACCAGAAGCAGAGGGCCGAATATGCTGGAATTTAAAAGAGGCAGCTTAAAAATAGCGACAAGATACCAGGTTCCTATCGTCACGGTTGTAATAAAAGGCTCCTATAAATCTTATGAAGAAAATGGTTACCCTCAGCCTGCAGACGTTGATATTGTAATACTTCAGGCTGTTGAGACCGAGGGCCTGACGAAAGCGGAAGCCCATGGGCTCGCCGCAAAAATAGAAGAGCTCATCAGATGTGAGCTCTTATCATGAATTAAAACTTGCTTTTGATTTCTTCGGCAATTTCCGCCGGAGTTTTATCGTTTACATCGATGGTCCAAAGTGAAGCTTCCTGATAATGGCTGCGTCTTTTCTCATATAAGTCTGCAAATTTTAAAAATCTTTCCTGCTCATCTTCAAGGTCCAAAAAAGCAAAAGGTCTATTGTCATCCCCTTTGACCCTTTCGAAAAGAAGCTTCGCATTCCCATCCAGAAAAATTGCCGGTCCGAATTCCTTCAAACGTTCTATATTTAGGGTATCGTGGATGATGCCGCCACCACAGGAGATGACGATATGTTCACGGGTAGATAGCTGATCCAAAAGACGGCTCTCCTGATTTCTGAAGTGATGTTCTCCCCGTTTGATGAAGATATCTCGAATGGCCATACCCTCATCCGTCTCTACCACAGTATCCATATCTATAAACTCATAGCCGATTAACTTTGCCAAATGCTTTCCGACGGTTGTTTTTCCAGAACCCATAAAGCCGATTAAAAAAATTCTACCGGGCAGGCTGTCTTCATCTGAAGGGCTTGATGAATTTATTTTATTGTTGGACATCCTTTTTACCTCGTTTTTCTGAAATAATATGCATACCTTACCTTGACTGATGTATAATTGTACTACAAAACGAGTGTGTAAGTAAGGGGGTTAATCTCAATGACAAATTTATTTGATGCATTTTTAATTAAAGATATGAGGCTTCGCAATAGAATCGTCATGCCGCCAATGTGCATGTATTGTGCGGATGAAAAAGGTTATCCGACCAAATGGCATTTGGTGCATTATGTCAGCAGAGCTGTTGGAGGGGCAGGGCTTATTATACTTGAAGCGACAGCAATCGATCCCGCTGGCAGGATCAGCGGAAATGATTTGGGCATTTGGAAAGATTCTCAGGTTCAGGGGCTTAGCGAGATTGTAAAAGATGTCCAAAGCTATGGCGCAAAAATCGCGATCCAACTGAATCATGCGGGCAGAAAGTGCGAAGCCAAGGGGGAGCGGATTATAGCGCCTAGCCCCA
>JBBRXH010000208.1:0-3042 GCA_038248565.1 Peptostreptococcales bacterium
GCTCAACATGGTATACTAACCTGCTTCGGGCGTGAAGACCTTAATTTCTCGGCAGTAATTCTTACTGATGGCGCGGGAAGCCCTCGCGTTGGACTATATGAGAATTATACCGACGAGGAAATGATGAGTATTAGAATGTCTGAACAGAAAAAAGCGGCCATCGTCGGCAATTATTCGGCTTTGATGATGCTGAATTACCCAAGCGTTATTGTCAAAGATAAGAATGAAAGAAGGGTAATCGATGCCATCAAGAAGATTTTACTGGAGACAAAGCCTAAAGTTATCTATACGCATAATCCGGCAGACAAGCATGATACACACGTGGCGACATGTCTTAGGCTGATCACAGCCTTAGTTGAGGTTTCTTCAGTCTATAAACCTGAAATCTTTTTAGGTTGTGAAGTCTGGAGAGGTCTTGATTGGGTCAATGATGAAGAAAAAATCATACTGGATGTATCGGAGAGAGCTGGTTTAAAGGCAGCATTGTTGGGCGTTTTCGATTCCCAAATCGAAGGGGGAAAACGTTATGATCTTGCAGCCCTTGGACGTTATAAAGCGAACGCAACCTTCTTTGCTTCCCATGATACGGATGAAATGACCGACGCAATGTATGCAATAGATCTAATTCCGTTAATTTCCGGCATGGCTGTCGGGGATTATATTGATGGGTACATTGAGAGATTTTCTCTGGATGTTTCGTCCAGATTAAAAAAAATTGGTGAGTAAAAATGGATATAATAAAAGCAGAAAACTATAATGATATGTGCAGAAAAGCGGCAAACATCATTTCTGCGCAGGTAATCCTAAATGCTGACTGTGTTCTGGGACTTGCAACCGGTAACACAGTCCTGGGTGTGTATAGGCAGCTCATAGAATGGTACGGCAAGGGAGATATTGACTTTTCAAGGGTTAGAACTGTAAATCTGGACGAATATATCGGCATCGATCCTTCAAACGCACAGAGCTATCGTTACTATATGGATCATAACTTTTTTAAGCAGATCAATATCGCTTCCGGGAATACTTTTCTTCCAAATGGGATGGCGGTTAACCTATCCGAAGAATGCGAGAATTATGATAAACTGATCACCAAACTTGGCGGTATTGATTTATTGCTTCTGGGGCTTGGACTTAATGGGCACATAGGGTTTAATGAACCAAATGAATCCTTTGAAAAGAAGACCCATTGTGTTGAACTTTCTGACAGTACCATACAGGCAAATGCCAAGCTTTTCGCGCATGAAGCTGATGTGCCCAGAAGGGCAATTACCATGGGCATCCAAAATATTATCCAGGCAAAAAGAATCGTGCTTTGTGTTAGCGGCAAAAACAAAGCCGGTATCCTTAAAAGTGTTCTCGATGGCACTGTAACACCGGAAGTCCCCGGCTCCATTCTGCAGATGCACCCTAAGATAACCCTCGTTGCTGATCAAGAGGCTCTGGAGTTATAAACAAGGGATTCTAAACGCATAAGGCGCTTAATTATTTGAGCGCTTTTTCCTTATAGACATTTGTTACAGAATGCCGGGTAAAATATAGCCCAAAACATTAAAATAGGTATTGCATAAATATAAATAAATATGTATAATTATAAAATATCGCGAAAAGGAGAGAGTGGCATGAATAAAGTAGAAGTATTAATTGAAGCTTTACCCTATATAAAAAAGTTCGCAGGAAAGACTTTTGTCATCAAATATGGCGGCAGCATCATGGAAAACGAAAAGAGCAAGCTGGCATTCATCGAAGATGTGGCCCTGCTTAAGCTGGTTGGAATCAACGTGGTCATCGTCCATGGCGGAGGCAGGAAAATCACTGAGATGCTGACGTCTATGAAGATCCCTGTGGAATTTAAAAATGGGCTCAGGGTAACAGACAAGGCCACGGTAGAAATCGTCGAAATGGTTTTATCCGGAAAAATCAATAAGGAAATTACAGGAGAACTGTGCAAACACGGACTCAGCGCCATCGGTATCAGTGGCAGGGATGGCAGTCTGCTGAAGGCTGAGAAGGTCTATCTGTACGATGGGGATAAAAAAGTGGATATCGGCTTTGTAGGAGAAATCACCAAGGTCAATAAGGACCTGGTCAACAATCTCATCGATGACGGCTATGTGCCCGTTATATCACCGGTAGCAGAAGACGAAGAAGGCAATATCTATAACGTCAATGCGGATTATGTGGCTGAATCCATCAGTTCTGCCATCAAAGCCGAAAAGCTCATATTGCTTTCAGATGTTAAGGGGCTCTTCAAGGATGTCAATGATGAGGAATCCTTTATATCCTCCATCGAAGTGGGAGAAGTCAGAGAACTGATCAAACAGGGATATATAGACGGCGGCATGATTCCCAAAATGGAGTGCTGCATTAAAGCCATCGAAGAGGGGACCAAGGATGTGCATATCATTGACGGAAGAGTAAAGCACAGCTTACTCATTGAAATTTTTACCAATGCTGGGAATGGAACTATGATCAAGTGGTAGGTGGAAACAGATGAAAATTGTAAAAGACAAAGGAATCTCCTGGGTTAAGGGGTTTTCCGCTATCGGCATAAAATCAGGCATCAAGAAATCCGGGCTCATGGATATGTGCCTTATTTTTAGTGAAGAACCCGCAGTGGCAGCTGCCACTTTTACGACCAATATCGTCAAGGCGGCGCCGGTGCTGATAGACATGGAACAGATCAAACAGGAGCATGCCCGGGCGCTCATCATCAACAGCGGAAATGCCAACGCCTGTACCGGGGAAGAGGGCTATAGGAATGCTGTGATCATGGCGGAGGAGACTGCAATCGCTTTAAGCATTAAGCCTTCCGAAGTTCTGGTCTATTCCACGGGGGTTATAGGTGTTCAGCTGCCCATCGATATCGTAAGAGCCGGCATAAAGACCTGCGCAAAGCAGCTGGTTCACGGGGCAGAGGATCATGCGGCCCAAGCCATCATGACCACGGATAATATGGTCAAAGCAATCTTTATTGAGGTCGAACTTTCGGGGAAAACCGTATCCATTGCCGGTATGGCTAAGGGCTCCGGGATGATCCATCCC
>JBBRXH010000209.1:0-3040 GCA_038248565.1 Peptostreptococcales bacterium
CCTGTTACTATAATATTTTTGTCCTGCCGGGTGGTATGAGGAAGGGAAACCGGTTTTTTCTCCTGAATAGCCAAAAACACAACGGAATTTTTCATCCAGACCGGATTGATGAGTTCTTTCATATTGCGGCCAAGCAGCTCTTCCTTCTTGATCGATGTGATACGTTCATAGGATTTGTTGACCATGAGCACATTGCCTTCGCCGTCGGTGACAAGAACACCGTCAAAGGATCCCTCAAGGATACCTTCCAGCTCCTCGATGATAAGCCTACTGCGATCAAGCTCCATAGACAGCTCGATATCCCGTGTAAGATCCTGCATCATAAATACGGCAGCTACACCCCCGCTTTGATTGTTGATCGTAAAAAATTTTGTGTGAAGGTTTTTCCCGTTTACTTCTGCTATATTGACGTGCTCATAGGCCTGTAACTCCTTATCAAGTCTGAATTGCGAGACCTGCGGGAAAACATCGTGAAACTGACGGCCGATGATTTCTACTTTTTTCATGCCGGTCAGCTTTTCAGCATTAGTATTGAAAAGTTTGATCGTCAGGTTTTTATCCGTCACTACGATCCCATTGGGAGAGTGCTCAAATATCCCTTCAAATATATCAGAATAGCTTATGATTTCAGGCTCAGTGGTCTTCAAGCCTGGCGGTAGGTTAGTCATTTTAATATCTCCCAATACTCCTGATTAAGATTAATTTCACATGAATTCATACTATACCATCCTACTGATATTTTTCAACCTTTATTTTATAGTTGCCCATAAAAAAGGGCAGGAAGATGATCTCTATTCTCCCCGCACTTTTTACTTGGTTGCTTTTTAGATACTTTGTCCGATTATTTTTTTCGGAAAGCTTCTGTTTTGGCATCAGCCTTACTTTTGAGGTCAATAGCGGCTGTTTCAGCCTTATCTTTGAGGTCGGAAGCCGTTGCTTCAGCCTTCATCTTTAGTTCTATTGCCTTAAGCTCAGCTTTATGCTTAAGAATCTCAGCATTCTCCTTAAGATCATCGGCTGCATTCTCAGCTCTGTCCTGAAGCTTATCTTTGGTCTCTCCAAACTTTTCCTTGAAATCATCGGCTGCTATTTTAGCCTTATCTGATACGGTTTCTTTTGTATCTTCCATTTTTTCTTTCGCATCATCTACGAATTTGTCAAACTTTTCTTTAAAATCACTCATCGTAATCTCCTTCTTTCTTAAAACACGAATTCGGGTTTTTTTCCGATTTCGCTTTTATTATACCACATTTTTGATAGAATGTAACTAACCACAAGGGAGGTGCCTAAATGATCGATATTAAAAATTTATCAAAAAGCTATAATAAAGGTCAGGTCAAAGCTGTCGACAGTCTGGATCTTCATGTTGACTCCGGAGAAATATTTGGATTTCTGGGGCCTAATGGGGCTGGGAAGACCACGACGATCAAAATGATGGTAGGGCTTCTCAATTCTGACGAAGGTAGTATTTCCATTAATGGTTTTGATACAAAGCATCAGCCTTTGGAGGCAAAAGCTACAATTGGCTACGTACCGGATAATCCGGATATCTACGATCGGCTTACTGGAATAGAATACCTGAACTTTATGGCAGATGTTTATAGAGTGTCTGCCAAGGATCGCCAGCAGAGGATCGAAGAGTTCCTGGCTATGTTCGAGCTTTCAGATGCCGCTTCAGATCTTATTAAAAGCTATTCTCACGGCATGAAGCAGAAGCTGGTGGTAACCGGAGCGCTGATTCATAATCCGGCTGTATGGATTCTGGATGAGCCTATGGTTGGACTCGATCCTAAATCAGCCCACCTGTTAAAGGAATATATGAGAAAACACTGCGACCAGGGGAACACGGTTTTTTTCTCAACCCATATCCTTGAAGTTGCTGAGAAGCTTTGTGAT
The DNA here is from genome assembly GCA_038248565.1 of Peptostreptococcales bacterium. Lineage (GTDB taxonomy): Bacteria > Bacillota > Clostridia > Peptostreptococcales > Anaerovoracaceae > JBBRXH01. The sequence continues at coordinate 1,897 of JBBRXH010000209.1, forward strand.
AGAGTTGGCATCATCAATAGGGGAAAACTCATCGCTATTGGAACCATGGCTGAGCTTAGGCAGAGCGGCGGCACCGGTTCCCTTGAAAATATATTTCTGGAGCTGACTTTAGAATGACTATATTTCTCGTCCTCCTAAAAACAGGACTAAACCTCAATTTTGGTATTTCTGCCTTAAAATACCGACTGAAGAAGGAACCGCGCAAAATCTTCGGTGGCCTACTGATCGCCATCGTTATCATCCTGAGCTTTGGCTCCCTGATTGGGCTTTACAGTCTTCTGATGACTCAGGTGTTTTCCGCCGGATTAAGCTTTTCTCAGCCCCAGATCATTCTGACAGTGGCTTTTCTATCGGCTCAGTTTATCATACTTGTTTTCGGTATTTTTTATATCCTGGGCGTCTTTTATTTTGGGCGGGATCTTTCCATGCTGATTCCTCTTCCCATTGAGCCCTACCAGATCTTAGGCAGCAAATTTATCATCGTCATGATCAATGAATACCTGGCAGCAATGCCTATGTTATTACCACCGATCATCATCTATGGCATCGGCACCGGCCAAGGTTTGTCCTACTGGATTATGGCCCTGGTCCTGGTTCTGGCGTCGCCGGCAATACCCCTTGCCCTCGCCTCACTTTTCGTCCTACTGCTGATGCGCTTTGTCAATCTGCGAAAGAGCAAGGATTTGATGACCATCATTGGTGGACTATTTGGGCTTTTTATGTCCCTGGGCCTCAACTTCTGGATACAAAGTCAGCAAAATGGCAATATGACGCAGACAATAGAGAATCTTTTAAAATCAGATCTTATTCAAATAATCGGTCGTAGCTTTCCCCCAAGTATATGGGCGACACAGGCTCTGTCCGCAGGCGGCATCCAGGGTTTCCTCTATCTACTGCTTTTCCTAATGGTTTCCGCTGTTCTTCTGATCGGTATGCTCTGGCTCGGGAATCAGGTGTTTTATAAAAGCGTCCTCGCAGGACAGGAAGTCACAAGAAAAAGAAAGACCCTGCCAGCTGGCCATGAACAAAAGCAGTTCATAGAAGCGGCAAGTCCTTTGAAGGCAATTTTTATAAGGGAATGGCGTCTCCTGATTCGTACGCCTATCTATGTTCTTAATGGTCTGTCCGGGGTAATCGTCGGGCC
>JBBRXH010000210.1:0-2986 GCA_038248565.1 Peptostreptococcales bacterium
AAGATGGATGACCCCATCAATACGATCGTATGGCTGATGAAAGACCATTCACTGCCACCGGTTATTAAGCTTGAGGATCCTACGCTGGCTTCGGTTATGGGCGCTGTGCTTGCTACCAAAAGATCCTCGGCAGAGAAGCTGGGCGACGGTGTAGACAAGGATGCGCTGGTATTCGAGCCTTATGCCAATCCATTCAGAACCTATCCCCTTGAGCAGGATTACGAAAAATTCAAAGCCTTGTTCGCGAACAAGGGTGTTCAGTGCTTCATCATTAACACAGGATTTTTCCTGGAGAAAAAAATTCCCAAAGAGGTCACCATCGGTATCGTCGAGCAGATCGTCGATGAAACGGCTGTGTTTAAAGACTTTGGTAGTTTAAAGGGAATTAAGACCATGGATGTGGAAGGCTTCGTACCGGACTTCAATGATCCTTCATATAACGAGCTACTGGTCAAACAGATGAACAATAGAATAGAATACCTAAACTCACTTAAGACTTTTAAAGGCGGAAGAGACGCATTGCCGGAAGAAGCTATAGAAGCATTAATAAAGGTAACGAAATAAAAGACAAAAAAAGGATGCAGCAAAAGCATCCTTTTTAATAGGTGGAAGCAATTTATCTATAGTGTAGGAGGGGCTCTTCATTACGGCATGTAAATATAATTTAGATGGCGGTTAAAGATAGTGTTATGTTATAATAAGGGAAAACCAAAGAGCATTATCGTCGTATTGATACAGAAATCAATTTAAAAACAATGTAAAAAGAGGTGAAAAGGATGAAAAAAGGAAGATTTGGGCTAGGAATTATTATAGCCGTTCTACTGGTTCTCGTATCCGGATTCGGTACGCTGATCAGATTTATCACAGACTATTTGTGGTTTCAGGAACTTGGCTATACCAGTGTCTTTTTAAAGCAGCTGTTTACGCAGCTACAGCTGGGGATTCCTACCTTTGTAGTGATCATGGGACTGACCTACTTTTATTTGGGCGTTCTCAAGAAGGATTATTATAAAAAAGTGGAAATAACCGGAACTCAGCTCGCCAGCGAAAAAACCATCAATAAAATTTCCCTGGGGATTGGCGTTTTATTTGCCTTTATAGCAACTATGGCAACCACCACTCAGCTTTGGTTTGAAATTCTTAAATTCACCAACAGCACATCCTTTGGCATTGCAGATCCGATTTTTAATCTGGATGTATCCTTTTATGTGTTTAAGTATTCACTGCTGACCCAGATCAACCAGATCGTCATCGGCCTGGTTCTGGCTTTTGTTGTCCTGACCTTCATCTATTATCTCTTCCTTATGTCCGTGCGAAGACCTAAAATGTTTGAAGCCAAACCAAACGATTACAATGATCAGGGACCGATTCCTAATTTCGGTGGGGCTTTTGGCAACAGACTCAGTTTTAATCAGGATAATTTCAAGGAGATTTTGGCTCTGGCATCAAGACAAATCATGATTCTGGGCGCTATATTCTTCCTGATGGTAGCCTCCAATTTCTTTCTGAAGCAGTATAGCCTGCTATACTCTCAGACGGGCGTGCTCTATGGAGCCGGCTTTACAGATATCAACGTCAGCCTCTGGGAATACCGGATACTGATTGCACTTGCACTGGTATCTGTCGTGACAGTTGTGCTTGGGATAAGCCGGAAGAAATACAAATTAGCCTTAGCTGCACCAGTTCTGATGATCATGGTCACCATTTTAGGAACAGGACTCTCCATGGTGGTACAGAACTTCATCGTATCCCCGGATGAAATCAATAAGGAAAGCCAATATCTTAAAAACAATATTACTTTTACTCAGAAGGCCTATAATTTAAATGATATTGAAATCAAGGATTTCCCTGTAAAGAATAACCTGACTAAACAGCAAGTGATTCAAAATCAGGCAACTATAGATAATATCAGAATCAATGACTACGAGCCTGCCAAGCAGTTTTATAACCAGACCCAGAGCATCAGACTTTATTATCTGTTCAACGACGTGGATGTTGACCGATATATCATCAACGGCAAATATACCCAAGTCTTCCTGTCCGCCAGAGAAATCGACGAAACGAAGATTACCGAGCAATGGCTGACAAAACATATCAAATATACCCACGGCTACGGGATAACCCTATCCAGAGTTGATAAAGTCACCGCCAGCGGACAGCCGGATATGCTGATCAAAAGTATTCCGCCCATATCCTCGGTGCCGGAGATTTCCATTACTCAGCCGGAAATTTATTTTGGAGAACTGACAAACAACTATATCATCACCAATACCGATGAGCAGGAGTTTGACTACCCCAGCGGCGAGAGCAACATTTATTCCACCTATAAAGGAGATGCAGGAATCAAGCTGGGACTCTTTAACCGCATCATGTTTACCATCAAGGAACAGAGTTTAAAGATTTTGGTTTCCACCAATATTAATTCAAATTCTAAAATACTGATCAACAGAAATATTAAGGAAAGAGTTCAGAAAATCGCGCCTTTCATCAATTACGATGCAGACCCCTATATTGTAACCGTTGACGGCAAGCTTTACTGGATTATTGATGGCTATACTACAAGCAGCTACTATCCATATTCACAGCCCTTCTCCGATCAAAGCAACATCAACTATATCAGAAACTCCGTAAAGGTTGTCATAGATGCTTTTGACGGCAAGGCGAATTATTATATTGCAGATGATCAGGATCCTGTGGTAAGTACCCTGAGCAAAATTTATCCTGACCTGTTCAAGAACTTCGCCGATATGCCCGAAAGCCTGAAGGCACATATCAGATATCCCAATATGCTGTTCTCGATTCAGGCGGAAGTCTATAAGAGATATCATATGAGCGATGTTAAAGTATTCTATCAGGGAGAGGACCTTTGGGATATCTCCTATGAAATATACGGCAAAGAACGCGTACTCATGAAGCCGGGCTATTACATCATGAAGCTTCCTGGAGAAGATTCCGCAGAGTTTGTAAGTTCATTGCCCTATACACC
>JBBRXH010000211.1:0-2984 GCA_038248565.1 Peptostreptococcales bacterium
GGCACCATGGCTGGAGTCATGATCTTTGGCGTAATCAACAGTATATTAAACCTTTCAGGCATCTCGCCTTTCTGGCAGGGCGCCATCAAAGGGATACTCATATTATCTGCAGTAGCATTGAGCCAGATACAGATGCGGCGCGGCGGAAAGGCATAGGAGGCAGAAATCATGAATGCAGCACTAAGTAAAATCAAGTCTAAAACAACCATAAATTCAAATATCAAGGATATCATACAGCTTCTTATGGTCCTGCTGATTATGATCATCTTTGCGGCCATCCTTTCAAAAGGTGTTTTTATTCAGCCCCTGAATTTGTATAATATTCTGACTCAGAATTGTATTTTACTCGTGGTTTCCTTAGGCCAGCTGCTGATTATCATTACAAAAGGGATCGATCTCTCTGTAGGAATGATTGTCGGATTCACCAGCGTGCTGATCGTGTTAACCCAGGATTTTGGGCCGGGACTTCCCATCGTCTTCGCCCTGGGCGCCGTCATCATTATCGGTATAGCCAGCGGTAGTTTAGTCCACTACGCCAAGCTTCCGGCTTTCGTCGTGACCTTAGCAATGAGTCAAATCGTGTATTCCATAGGAAAGGTCATCGGAGGCGGTGCAGCCGTCTATTCAGGATTTCAGGGAAGCCCCATATCGAGTGGTCTTCTGTCCCTTTATACGGATAGCGTATTCGGCATTCAATACCCCTTGCTCATCACCCTTGGCTGCATTATAGCGATTAGTCTCTATCTTCGTACGAGCATCGGACATTTTACCTATACCGTCGGTGGCAACCAGAAGACAGCGTATTTATCTGGGGTTCCCATTGCCCGGGTCAAAATAACAGCCTATGTTTTAGCAGGGATGTTGGCCTGCATAGGCGGCATACTCTTTGTAGCCAGGGTCGGGCTTGGAGATCCCCAGGCGGGAGATTCTCTCACCATGGACTCCATTGCAGCTGTGACCGTGGGTGGGGCAAGCCTCTCGGGAGGAGTAGGCACAGTCATTGGAACTATCATCGGGGTGCTGATCCTGGGCGTTCTCAATAATATTTTAAATCTATTAAATGTACCACCGGCGATACAGCCGGCAATAAAAGGCGGACTCATACTGCTGGCAGTTTATTTGAACAGCAGAAAAATTTCTGAAAGGTAGGGAATAAAATGTCAAAAATAGCACTACTAAACATCGCTGACAGTAGAGAAGATTTTTTAGAGATCAGAAAGTCTTTAATTGTAGAGGAGCTTAAATCATTAGCATGGCTCCGAGAAAATTATGATGTGGTTGAATCGGACATTATTACGACAGAGAAGGGTATCAAGAATTTCGCCCAATTAGCCATAGATAACAAAGTAGAATGCCTCCTGATCCATATCCCAATTTGGGCGGATCCGATCCTGTCGATAAAAATTCAAAATTATATCAAAGTTCCTACGCTCCTTCTTGGCAATGATAAACCTGAAACTTCCAGCATCGTAGGTATTCTGGGAGCCGGAGGCGCTTTAAATCAAATCGGATGTGACCATGTGCGTGTATTTGAACACAGGGAGCCAGCTGCCAGAAAAAACATAGAAGCCTTTATCAGATCCGTTCAGGCGATAAACGCACTAAAAGGTCAGGTTCTCGGTATGTTCGGCTCAAGAAGTCTGGGTATTTTTACGACGGTAGCAGATCCGGCACAGCTGCAAAAGCTGTTCGACGTCGATGTCAAGTATTTCGACCAGTTGGAACTGGTGCAACAGGCAAAAACCATCGAACAGTCAAAAGTTGACGACTATAAAATATGGCTTGGTAAAAAAATAGGCGCTGTTGAATATGGCGGATTATTCACGGAGGATGCCTTTGACCGTCAGATCAGAAGCTATCTGGCCACAACGGAATTCACCGCCCAAAAAGAACTGGACTTTGTCTGCGTCAAATGCCAGCAGGAGCTCAGCGACGGCTATACATCGCAGTGCGTGGCCCATATGCTGTTAAATGGTACCGTAGATGCAACCGGGCAAAAGGAAGCAATGGTCCATGCCTGCGAAGCCGATGCGGATGGCGCACTGACTATGAAGCTGCTGAATATACTGTCAGGAGGCAAAGCAACTGCACTTCTCGATATCCGGTACTATGACAGAGCAAAAAAGATTTGGGCTTTCGCCAACTGCGGCGCTGTGGCAGCAGACTTCTTCTTCACAGCAGAAGATGCTACCGGACTATCATCGATTTCTGCAGTGCCTCATGTTTTTGGAAAAGCCGGAGGCTGCGCTCTTCGAGGCGTACTGAGCAAGCAGAGCGTCACCATGGCCAGATTCTGCAGGAAGAACGGGGACTATTGGCTGGCTATTGTGAAGGGAGAGATAAAAACCCCTCAGGATGGAGAACTTGATAATGTGACATCAGTTTTCCCCAAGGGTCTAATCAAAACCAGCGCAGGAGATGACTTTTTGGAAGTATTTGATTCCAACCATCTCCATATTGTAGCCGGAGACTATATACAGGAATTAAAGTACTTTTGCACACTAAAGAAAATCCCGTACAAAGTATGGGAATAATCATAAGGAATTCTTGCAAAATATATAAAGATCTATATAAATATCGATCGAAATATGATAGATAAGGAGGCTGCAATGGAACAGAATAATTTTGGATTTTGGGGAAGAATACTTAAAGTTGATTTAACTTTAAAAACCTGGCATATCGAAGAGCCGGATCCGAGACTTTATAGGATATACATGGGTGGTGGGAACATGGCCATGCATTATCTGATCAAAGAGATCCCAAAAGGGATAGACGCCTTCGACCCCGAGAATAGGCTGGTTTTTATGACCTCTCCACTGACAGGAGCCCCCATATCTGGGCAGGGCAGGCATACCTGTGCGGCGCTTTCGCCTCTCACCGGCGGTCTCGCCGATTCTCAAAGCGGAGGCTGGTGGGGCGCAGAACTCAAATTTGCCGGACTTGATGGCATCGTCATCAGTGGCAAGTCTGATAAGCTGGTGACC
>JBBRXH010000212.1:0-2974 GCA_038248565.1 Peptostreptococcales bacterium
CATCCAGCACTATAAAATAAAGCAACAGCGCATAATTTAGCAGTGTACTTATCATGGATACCTGGGCACGGGTCTCTGGGTCATAAAGCTGTGCCATGCCAAAGCCTATCTGAATATCCATGATTTGCCCGGCCATGGACGCCACGTCGAAGAACAGCGTAGTTAAAAAGCCAATGACCAGACCTATGGATAGCTCCTTAACGCACAGCAGCACATACTCCAGTGTATTGCCAGAATATACCACAGTAGTGGCAGGGGCGGCGGTGAACATAATATAGCTTAATAACAGTGCCAAGCCCAGCTTTGCGCCATTGGGAATGCTCCGTCTGGAGAACACAGGTGACAGCACGAACAGCCCTGTTATTCGTAAGAACATCAAAAGCGCATAGTATAGCTGTGCCTCTGATAGCTTTAAAAACTGCTCTACGCCGTTCATTTGACTATGCTATTTATCTGCTCGAACAGATTAACCGTATAGTCGTTAAGGCGGGTTAGCATCCAATCGCCCAGCAGCACCAGTGTCAGCAGCATGCCGACTATTTTTGGTATAAATACCAGCGTTTGCTCGTTTATTTGCGTTGTAGCCTGAATTATTGATACCACCACGCCAACCACCAGTGCCACAATTAATAGCGGTGCTGCCACGGTAAGCACCGTCATTACTGCGTCCTGCATTAAAGCCCTACCTGTTTGGTCAATATTGGCTTCTACAGTTAGACAATAATTAAGAGGAGAGTCTTCTGTTTCTAAAAACCGATTATCCTTATCAAGTCTAGCATGCTGAATGGCGATGGCGGCTACATCTATAGCCAATCTGTTATAAACAGAGGCTATAATAGAGCGTTCATTGCCAAATGTTAATCGAACCCTATCTGGGCGATTGCCGTAGCTTATTCCAGGTTCGATATGCCTATACTCATCGATCGGGTCTCTATTCATAAACGAATTCCAAGCATGCTGTAAACGATCTCGTATAGTTGTTTCCATCTTCCTCCTTACTCGAAAGCTTCTTTATGTGCTTTATACGCTACATAAGCGTCCATTAACGCAGCAACGCTATCAATCTTTTGATCGTACCTCTTTTTAAACAACTTTCTATTGCCATTGGTATCCTCTAAAGTAATAGTGTTACCCATTGTAAAGGTCATCATCGATTCATCAAATATAAGCATGCGTTCTTCTGCTAAAGTCTTTAATTCGCCAAGAGGAACGGTCTCTGTTTTGGCTCCTTGTATTACCTTCTCAATTCCATAAGGTCCATTCTCAGCAGACCAACGTTCTACGAATGTTTTAGCATTGTATGGGTCATAACCAAAGGTTCTTACATCGTATTGAGAGTCATTAATAAATCTATCTAGATCGTCATACACTTCATCCAAATCTAGAACTGTTCCTTCAAGAACTTGTAGTGTAGACTCAGCAAGAAACTCATCATACTTTATTCTTAATGCAGGCGCAAGTCTCATTAGTGTTAAAGATGTTATATAGCATCGTGTTTTAATACCACTCCTCCTTATTGTTTTTTCTCAAATCATCCTCCAGAGCTGTAGAATGATCGAAATGATCTTCCAATGGTTTTTTGTCCCAACGGGTAACGAAAATAATATCCTCAATTCCGGCTTCCACTAACTCTTCCACCACCAATTGAATGATTGGCTTGTCCACGATTGGAAGCATCTCTTTGGGCATCGACTTGGTCGCCGGCAGAAGTCTCGTTCCGGATCCGGCCACGGCGATAACGGCTTTTTTGATTTTTGGCATAAATTTATTTTTATAATAATCTTTTCTTAGCGATAATTTTTAGTTCTTCATTAAATTCGACAATTGCCTGATCAATCAACGGATCAAATTTTTTGTAAATTTCCTTATTCTTCACAATATTACCGGCCTCCAAAAGCGAATCGAATGTTCCGGCATCCAACCATTCCCCTTCAATTTTTTTCACATTCAATTCTCCTAGCTCCAAATATTTTCGATTAATATCTGTAATTTCAATTTCGCCCCGATCTGACGGCACTGTATTTTTAGCAATTTCGAGCACCCGATTATCATAGGAATAAAGTCCTGTGACAGCCCAATCACTCACAAACTCTTTCGGCTTTTCCACAATTTTTACCGCTTTGCCGTTTTCATCAAATGCCACAACGCCAAATCTTTCCGGATCTGTCACTTTTTTAGCGAAAACTTGACCGCCAAATTTGAAATTACGGATATCATCACTCAAGTCATCTTCAAAAATATTATCCCCCAAAACCATTGTTACTGAATCAGAACCGATAAAATTACTGCCCAAGATGAAAGCATCGGCCAACCCTCGCGGAATTTTTTGAACCTCAAAAAAAAGATTGATACCGTGATTTTTGAAAATCGATCCCAAAAGATTCAAAAACTGGCCACTATGTTCTGGGGCAATAATCACCAAAATATCTTTAATTCCGGCCTTGATCAAAGTATTCAAAGGATAAAAAATCATCTGACGATCATAGACCGGCAAAAGTTGCTTTGAAGTTGTTGCTGTGAGAGGAAAAAGACGCGTGGCCGTTCCTCCAGCTAAAATTATTCCGCGCATGATTTATTTCTTAATCGACTTAAGATATTCCTTCAATGCTTCTTTATAGCCCCTCATCGGGTTGAGCTTAGTGTTCAATAATGTCGATATAAAGGGCCGTTTTGCCGGTCGAGGATATTCATCAGCTACAATCGGCACCACCTTGGTTTTCAGCCCCGCTTGTTTATATAATTCTACAACCGCTTCGTACCAAGTGCAAGGGTCTCCATTAGTGACGTGATAGATACCATATGGCTTTTGCGCTTCAATGATTTCCTTGGTTTTTTTCGCCACATCAGGTGCATATGTGAAACAACTGGTTTCTTCGTCAATCACTTTAACACTTTTATTTTTTTGTCCAGCCTCCAGCATCACATCAAAAAAGCTTTTCTTGGCATCCTCGCTTTTTCCAGATTGACCAAATAA
>JBBRXH010000213.1:0-2973 GCA_038248565.1 Peptostreptococcales bacterium
CAACTATCCGGCGATCACCAAGCATGGCTCCATTCAGGAGATCGATCGCCTCTCTCGCTTCGTCATCAGTCGACATCCTTACATACCCGCACCCTCGATATTTTCCAGAATCGGAATCCTTCACCAAATGGACAGATGTCACAGTACCAGCTACGGAAAACAGTTTCCGCAACTCGTCTTCCGTGACACTCTCAGATACATGCCCTACATAGATTTCTACGCCCATTGTATGTTTCCTTATGATGCAAGCTGTTGATTCTTAGCAGCACTCCGAACTTCAATACCCCCACTCCTCATGTCCCAAGGGTGACCGATTCAGCTCTTCCCGATGATTCAGCCAGGATGGCATGTACAGGTCATAGGTGACTCCAGATCCGGAGAGGGGAAAGATCAACTTCGACAGAAGTCGTTGAGCCAGATGCGTAAGATATACCCTATGTTCCTCTTTGTTCTTTGCCGCTCTTTGGGGATGGCCCACCATTCTGAATTGGTAAGTCAGGCTATAGCTACATTCACTTTGTATTTCAAATGATTAATATCCTTCGTAAAAATGTTATACTTTTAGAAAGTGATGTCTAGTATTTTTGTTTTGGCTAATAAATTTGGATGGTTACGGTATTTTGCATGGAGATCAATATGTATGATAAACAAAGAAGCGATGAAAGAATCAACATTATAACAAAGTGCAGTTTAGATATTAACGGCACAAAATACTACGGCATACTTGATAATATATCAACTATAGGTGCTTCAATCGAAATAAACACATCAGATAAAATCAACATACAAATTGGAGACATTGGCACTTTGCATGTCTTATTGTTATCCACAGTCCAATATCTTTGCAAGGTTGTTAGAACAGATTCAAATCGAGTCGGTTTGCAATTCATTGCAAATTAATATGTAGACGCGTCATAGGCCCGCCATAAGCGGTTTGCAGACCCTTTTAATGTATGGCGGGGGCTGCCTTCAATCGTCTATGGTGAATTTATGGGCTTATCTCAACAATAGTGCCTTTCGGCACTAACTTGTCAATTTCCTCTATTTCTTCGTTTGTAACGGCAATACACCCTTTTGTCCAGTCAACCTCTGCGTGCAAATCACCAACCCACGAGAAGCCATTCTTGATGCCGTGGATCATGATGTCTCCGCCCGGAGCTACACCAAGTTCCTTTGCTCGCTTTTTGTCCTTCTCATTTGGATAGGAAATATGAAGAGACAGGTGATAACGGCTGTCCTTGTTTCTTGAATCGATAATATAGGTTCCCTCAGGGGTTTTGTTATCGCCTTGCCTTTCTTTCGGGCCAATCGGGTTCCCCCCCAAGGCTATCTGGTAGGTCTTGAGCAGTTTGCCCTTTGAGTACAACGTTAATCGTCGCTCTTTCTTTTCGATCAGGATCTTGTCTGCCGGTCCCTTTTGGGCTGCCAACGCCTCTGTTTGCAGCTTAAAAATCTCGCCCTCTTTGCTCTTAACCTCTTGTTCAAGCGCTTCTATAATTTTTTTCAGGGAAAGAATCTCATTTCCCCTGCCTTGAACCTCTTGTCGAAGCGACTCTATCTGTTCCTGTTGCGCAGCAATCGTCTTATCTTTGACAATGACATTGTTGATGTTAAATACCATCAACTCACTGTCCTTCCTGTAGTCGCTCCCAGGATAGTCCTTTATGAGTTTCTGAAAACATTCCAAAGATTTCTGATAATCCTTTTGCTCATTCCCTGGATACGCATAAATAATACCCATCTCGAAAAGAACCCTGTCTCCAACTGCGGGATATTTTTTAATAATATGCTGATATTTGCCCAGAGAGGCCTTGTAGTCTCCCTGGCTGAAAAAGTCATTCGCTTCTATAAAGGTTGTCTTGGCCCTGGAGTTATCATTAAAGTGACTGCATCCGCATAGCAGCATTGGTGCTATTATGATGCAGGCAAAGAATAAGTTAAGATGCTTAAGGATCCTGTTTTGCTTTTTATCCATATTCGAAGTCGAGTCCGTTAGTGATAGGTTCGATGATCGCATAACCATCCCTCATCCTTTGACAGAAGCATCCGGTACACATTAGGCTGGTAGAGGCTGGCGCCCTTGTTTGGTAAGATAAAATGATCGAATGGTCCAGACAGTCTTGAGCGGTGGAAACGTAAGGAAGCGGCAGAGTATCAAATCCCTGCCTTTTCCTTTCCGGAGCAGTTACGGCAAAGCTAACAGCTCCCCATAAAGCTGGCTTACTTCCTCATTGATTTACGGAAAACGTCGTCAGCCTTCTTTGCCTTTTCATCTGCAATCTGCGCCTTTTCATCTGCTATCAGCGATTTTTCGTCTGCGATCTTCGCTTTTTCATCTGCGATCTTCGCCCTTTCCTCTGCCATCTTCAGAGCATTTTCTGCCCGGTTTGCGGCTGCCTCTGCCTTTAACGTGGCCGCATCAGCTGCCGCCTTGGCAGCCTGCGCATCCTGTGCAGCCTGATCAGCTTTCGCACCAGTCATCATTTGCTGCGACTGAACTTTCTCAAGGTCACCAGTTGTTGCACAACCGCCCAATGTACCAGCAATAACCAGCATCATTGCAATCACCAAAAGACTCTTCATCGTATATCACCTCCTTTCTGCTCAGTTTGCGGATAAAATTGTTCATCCCAACCGCTATACTGATTAATGTCGAAAGATAACGGATTTGATGCCGTTTTTTTGGAGGATCAGCCTGGATTCCTCCGAAGCCTCACTGCTTGTATTGAACCTGCCTATCAGGACACGGTGAAGCGGCATTTTATCGTCTTTGATGACCGATGCCTGATAACCATTCTGCTTAAGTTTATCTACAAGGGAAATCGCGTTCTCTTCCTCGGCAAATACCCCTATCTGGAGAGCATAGCCTCTTGGATTTCCTGCGCCACCTGTCTGCGCAATTCCTGTTTTCTCTTTAGCCGGACCTTTTACGTGCATGTCCGGTGGCGTGTTTCCGTTTTGCTGCTTTCCAGC
>JBBRXH010000214.1:0-2969 GCA_038248565.1 Peptostreptococcales bacterium
CATTCAGGCATAAAGACGGCTGCAGTAAAAGCCATAGAAGCCAAAGATGCCTGCGTTCGTGAGGTTGTCGATGCCGTCCTTGCTCAGGGCGGTCAACTTATATTAACTGCGGACCATGGCAATGCGGAAAAAATGCTGGATGAAAACTGCAAACCCTTTACAGCGCATACCCTATCCCCGGTTCCCTTCATGATCATCGGCAGCGCATCAGCTTTGACTTTAAAAGAGCACGGCATTTTAGCCGATGTGGCACCGACGCTGCTCGATATGATGGGCCTAGCGGCACCTGAAGAGATGACCGGCCATAGTCTGATTCAAAGAGATGCCCTTTAGGTAAAAAAGGTTTTCCCTAATTTTCGATGCCTTTTCGGGCTGGAACGCCCTGAGTGTAATAATGCTTTATTTCCCGCATTTCAGTGACCAAATCTGCCCTTGCAATAATTTCCTCCGGCGCATATCTGCCGGTTATGATTACTTCCGTCCCCATAGGTTTAAGGTCAAGTACTGCCAAGACGTCTTCGATGGAAACCAGGTTAAAGAACATCGCTGTGTTGAGTTCGTCAAAAACCACCACATCATACTCTTTCGAAACTAAAATTTCCCGCATTTTTATAAGGCCTAATTTTGCCTCAGCCTGATCTTCGGCGGTAGGTTTGCTGCCAACGAAGCAGAGGCCTCCGAACTGTTCCATCGAAAGTCCGGGAAGCAAAGCGGCTGCAGCGAGTTCACTATAGGGCTGCCCTTTCATAAATTGACCAAAAAAAACCTTTTTGCCTGCACAAACGGCCCTAAGGCTGATGCCCAAAGCTGCGGTGGTTTTACCTTTTCCGTTTCCTGTATAGACCTGAATATACCCCTTGTTCATTAAATTTCTCCTCCTTCTGTTTCCGGACTTGTTAATCCCATCAAGATGCCATAATGATCATGAAATTCTATTTCAAGGATTGTGGCTGGTGTTGTACTGAAGTGCCAGACTATCTTGGCGCTGATATCCAACAGATAGGCGAGCGCAGCCTTCATGGCCATGCCATGGGTAACCAGAACATAGGTAGCACTGTCATCTTGCAGCTGCTTTAAGAATTCAGTCAGTCTCCTGACCACTTCCATGAAGCTTTCGCCTCCCGGAATCTTATAATTGGCATAATCAGCCATATAAGCCTGAAATTCCAGAGGATGCTTTTCCTTCGCCTGATCCCGGTTCATATTTTCAAACACGCCAAAGTCCATTTCAATCAGTTCTTCACAAATAGATAGAGAGCAACTGTGCTCTACTGACAGTGCTGTAGCCAGTTTTACAGTTCTTTCCATTGGGCTTGAGAATACGGCGTCAACCCTTCTGCCTTTTAATCTGTTTAAAACCCAGACCATACTTAAGCTTCCCCTGGGCGTGTAGTCTGACTCTGTTTTGCCATAGATCAGCTTAGCTGTATTCGCTAAAGTCTCAGGATGCCTGATGATAATGATACGCATCGTTCACCTTCTCTCATATCCAAAAAGCTAAAACACTTGTTTTAAAGCAACTGTCAAATATACGGTGAATAAAAAAACCATCTGTGAGATTTCACAGACAAAGCCCATAGTATCTCCGGTAATGCCGCCAAGAATTTTTTTAAACCATCCGGTGGCTAAAACGACGGCAATAAAGGAAAATCCAAGGCCAATACTATAAAAAGGATCGATCAGGATGACGGCTAAAACTGGTATGGCTATGGCAAAGAACAGGGCCGGTCCTTTGGCGTTTTCTGCGAATATTTTCCCCAGGCCTTCGTCGCGAACGTATTTGGCTAAACTTGCTGATATAATCGCGGCGCTTTTACCGGCTATTGGCAGTACAATAAGTGCTTCGTAAGGTATGCGGCTGAGCAGGATGCTGTAAATCAAAAGCCAAAAGCCAATACTGATGACCCCATAAACTCCTATATGACTGTCCCGCATAATTTCCAAAATACGCTGCCTGTTCCTGCCGCTGAATACGCCATCACAGGTATCTGCAAGCCCATCCAGGTGAAGAGCCCCTGTCAGCATGATGTAAGCCAGCATAAGAACCACCGCGACTACCTGTTTATCCAGAATAAGGCTCAAAAATGATATGCCATAAAGCATAAACCCCATCAAAAGGCCTATGAATGGTACATACTTAATACCTTTAATATACAGACTTTCTTCGTATAAAGTCTGCGGAAGAGGCAGTCTTGTAAAGAATGATAGCATCAGTATAAAGCTGCGCATGATTCCTCCTGTTTTACTTTATTTTAATCGGGATTCCCGAAATGAGCAAGTAGACCTGATCTGAAAGTGATGCAGCCAATTTGTTTGTTCTGCCCAGCATGTCTCTGTAATACCGTGATGATGCCGACGCAGGCACAAGTCCCATGCCGATTTCATTTGTAACAATGATCAATGGCTTATTATTCCTATGGCAAATCTCCATTAAAGTGCGTACTTCATTCAGGACCTCTTCTTCAAATGCGGCATAGCGTTGGAATTCACCGGCATCAAAATCAAGCTTTTTATAAAACATCTTATTGTTTAAAAGAAGGCTTAGGCAGTCTAAAAGAATCACCTTGGCAGATAAAAAATCAGTTTCCTGTTCAAGGGTATTAAAATTTTCGAATTTTTCTAGTGTTTTCCAGCTTTTTGGTCGCATAGCCTGATGCTTTTTAATTCTCTCAGCCATTTCTGCGTCAGAACTCTCGCAGGTCGCGATATAAAGAACCTTTTCTGACAGCTCCGCTGCTTTCGTCTCTGCAAAGCTGCTTTTGCCGCTTCGGGCTCCACCTGTAACGAGTATCAATTCCGCCATTTCAACATCTCCTTCAAATTGCCGGGAAGTAATAAATATTTTTATCTGTGTCGAAAATCTGCTTGACCTTAATATCATAGAGCTTTTCTATATTGAAATGGGAAATGGTTTCTCTGGTTTCTCCAAACTCGACGACTTTGCCCTCATCCATGATGATGGTCATATC
>JBBRXH010000215.1:0-2918 GCA_038248565.1 Peptostreptococcales bacterium
AGACTAACGCTTGTTTTTTAACTAACCTTCTTGTTATGCCAAGCATTTTTCATATACTTCCTTGTAGCCGAAACATATATCCAGCATTTCCTCTTCCTGCACTAGTAAACAGTCCTTATATTCATTAGTCTTCTTTCTTATCTCCTTTATATAATTCTTTCATGTTTTTCGATTGTAATAAAACACATCTTCCTAGTTCAAGAGATGGTAATGTTATCTCCTTTGTAGGGTTTGTTCAGCATGATCACATAGAGCCGTATTGATTTTATTGATGAACCAGTCATATATTTCATCTTCGAGGACAACATAATCGCTTCGCTTGTTCTCGATACGAAAATTTGCCATGATATGTTAATGAAGCCAATGAAAGTGACGTAATTAAGCTGCTTAGCGACCTGCTCGAATACTATGAGATGTACTATCAATCAGAGTTAGATGATGCCGAAGATTCTTATTGGGGCGGCTCAAAAAAAGAATATCAGGCACATTATAAAAAATGCTGGGCAGTCATTGATACGCTTGTTAACTACTTGTGGGATACATATGAGTGGAGAAAACAAAGTGGACGAGCCATAGGATCTGCTACGACTTAATGCTAAACGATTTACTCAAATGTCAAACGATTTGCCTTGAAAATGCACACCCCAGTCTAATGTCAAACGATTAATACCGCTATTCAACTAATTATATCCGATAAAACCGGGAATGTCTTAAATTTATCCAGACAAAAATCAAAAAATACTGCTATTGAAAAAGCTACTAGATCCCTTGTTTCAAGCCTTTCAGGGCAAAATAATACCATCTACCGATAAAATACTTTTTATCAATTGATGGTATTACTTTTGGTGGAGAATAGGGGGATTTGCAGATACTCCTCTGTCGCATCTGCCGTCCTTCGCCTGCACATTCAGCAGGCTTGGACCGCTCTCTTCTGAATGGTTCGCTGGACCATTCAGCGACGGTCGCGCCCTTCCGGCTGAGCTATGAGCCCATATCATTTATTTCATAAATCTCGAAGTGATTTCAAACTCCAGCTGATCCAGGCTGCCGATGACCTGCTCAATAAATAATTCTGCCAGATAGGGGTCGAATTGGCTTCCGGCGTTATCTGCAATTTCCCTTAAAGCATGCTCTTTTGACATAGCCTTGCGATAGGGCTTATCCTGGCTCATGGCATCATAGGCATCGACAATGGCTAATATTCTTTATGTTCTTTGATTTCCATCCAGCCTTCTGGTGTCAGCGCATAATGGGTATGTTCGAGGTCCAGAAGCTCTCGTCTGCACACAAGCTCCTCGTGCAGTTATCATCATTATCGCAGGTATAAACAAGGACCAGTAAGTCAGCGAGAATTACTGGCTGATACTTGTTCATATCGATATCTTTGATTGGCGTTTTACCCAATTGCCGCAACCCGCTTTCTATTGCTTCAGCATAAAAGCTATTTGAGAAATACTGAGAAAGTTCTTTTTTCTTAAATATCCCGGCAGACTGTCTATAAAGGTTTTGTGATGCTCTACCGCCTTGGAAAACGACTGAATAAAATCAACTACCAGTTTTTCGGTCAACCCTTTTCTGCTTGCCGCTATACCAATTAGATGATACTTGATCAAAGCGTAGCGAACAGCCAGTAAGCAGTAGGCTTCGAAGGGCCTTTCGCTCTCCCCGGCCGGGAAGAGATTGCTGTAAACATAATTGACCAGATAGTTTTCTAAAATATAGTCATGATCACTCATAAATGACTGGTAATACAGTCGGTAACTGTCGCCGTATGTTTTTGCAGGATTTTTAGCCTTTGTTCCTGACAGGCCACTTAAGACTTCCTTAGTGAACACGATATAGCTTTTACTGTCGATTTCATCTTCTACATGAAGCTGATCCGCCAGCCCTGAGAGCATGCTCATCTGTCTCTCCAGCGATGCCGGCAGAGCACCAAGCTCTTGGTTCAGATTTTTAAGCCTGATTTTTTCTTCGAACTCCCTGATCAACAGGAGGACATCCTTGTGTTTATTAACATCCGCAAGTTTTTGAAGACCGGTATAAAAATAGCCCAGGATTAAAAGGCGTTCATCAAGTTTATAGGATCTATCTTTAAGAATAGAAATACTGAACTCTCGAAGCTCCAAAAGATAAGCAGCCATCATATTTTGCCCGGGCTTCTTTGTATCTACCCGGTACATGAGTATACGGCGGGACTCAGTATTATCGTTAACTTCAGTGATTTTCAGGCCATTTTTATTTAATAGGATCAGTCTGGCTGCTTCCGGGCAGGATACGGTCGCTGAATATTCATAAACGTCATTAACCAGATTGGTAAATCTGGGGTAAGTGGCGCAGACATTTGAAAGTGAAGCTTCCGAAAGTTTTGCCTGAATCCTGCAAAGCTTTTCATCATTTAAAAAAGGGCATCGTTTGCCTTTTTGCAGCCTGACCTTAGCATAATCCACCGCAACACTGAAGGACTCAGTATTGCGATGCAGGCATTTTTTAAAGAGCTTCTGAAGCTCTTCATCCTCTACCTTCTGATAAGCGAAAAAGGTCTTTTTATCGATATCCACATCCCAGCCGATACAACAATTATCCTCGCAGGGAGGCCCTATGCACTTAAATTTTTTTAGGTAGCCCGGCAGTCTTGCTTTCTGTATTTTTAAATCCATGGATTACCTCTTTGCGCCTTAAGTTCTCCTATATTTTAACTCTTAGCTTATCTTTTCAAGAAAAAGCGCCGCTATATCCGGGTCGAACTGAGTGCCGGCATTGGCTCTTATCTCCTCCAAAGCTGCTTCTTTTGGCATAGCAGACTTATAAGGCCTATCCTCGGTCATGGCATCATAGGAATCAACTACACTTAGAATCCTTGAAAGCAATGGTATCGCTTCACCCTTTAATCCCTGAGGGTAGCCTTTGCCATCCCAACG